>NZ_CALXNG010000059.1:0-2546 GCF_944389695.1 Candidatus Parakkermansia intestinigallinarum | reverse complement strand
CCGGCAAACCAGTGCCGGAGGACGTAGTAGATCAGGCATTGCCGCGCGTTGGCCAGTGCCTTGGGCGAGACGCGCGGCGAGGGGGAGGTGTAGTGGATGGGGATTTCAATCCAGCGGCTCGTGCGAAGCAGGTAGCGCAGCTCCGTCTGGTAAAAATGCGCTTGAGAACGCAGCGGATAGGCCAGAAGGCGGCTCATGACGTCGCGGCTGAAGGCCTCGTATCCGCTCGTCACGTCTTTCATCGGGCAGCTGAGCAGCGTTCTGGCGAGAAAGGAACCGAACTTGGAGAGAAAGCGCCGTTTGAACGGAGAGCCCACCATGGATCCGCCGTTGATGTAGCGGGAACCGAAGGCGCATTCATTGCCCTCGGTCATGGCGCGCACGAAGGCGGGGATGACTCGCGGGTCGTGCGAGCCGCCGCCGTCCATCTCAATGATGAAATCCGGATTCTCAGCCATGGCCTCGCGGAAGCCTCGCAGATACGCATCGACGACGTTTTTATTCTCCGGAGCCCAGACGTAGTGGTAGCGGCTGTTTTGTTCGCTGAGCTGTCGGCAGAGTTCGGGCGTGGCATCCGTGGAGGCTTTGTCTACGATCAAGTAGACGGACGAGAGCGGATAGTTGTCCAGCACGCCGTTGAGGCAGTCGATAAAGGAGTGGAAGGATTCCTCTTCGTTAGCCATGGGAATGCAGACGGCAAATCGGGGCTGAGTCATGGGTGTTCAGGGGATGAGCTTTGTTGAGTGAAAACGAATTTCTTCATGATGACGTACGAGACAAGCGCGGCAAAGAACATGCCCGAGAGGAGAGCCGGCGGGTACGAGGCGCCTGCGCTGAAGGCTGCAAGCTCCGGTGTCATGCAAAGATGATTGGTGATGATGTACCACCAGAAGTACAGGATGATGAGTTGCTGGGTGAGCCAGGTCGTGCTCAGCAGGATGCACATGCACACGAGCTGGCTGAGGATGAACTTGGAGAAGGACGTCACCACGGGGAGCTCATGAGTCTGGCTCCTGAAGCTCCACAAGCGATTGCCGGTGTAGGAGCATATCCACCCGCCGCCGTACCCGATGAGGGTTGACAGGATGGTTTGTCCCGACTGAATGTGGTAGTAAAAAATCCAAGAGATGGCGCCGTGTACAATCGACGCCGTGACGCCGACAACGAGAAACTTGACGACGCCGGCTTGGCGGCGCATCAGGTTGATGAGCTTCTGCACGAGAGGGGAGGGGTATCAGTTGATGATGCTTGTCAGGCGGTCGAGGGCGGCTCCGATGGCTGCGTCCATGTTGTAGTATTCCCATTCGGCAAAGCGCCCGATGAGGTGCAGCCCCTGCGGCTCCAGCAGGGCTTTGGCCGCTTGGATGCACGGGCGGGTGTGCCCGTCCTGAATCGGGTACGTGTAGGGTTCGTAGTGGTGCGCCAGATAGCGCGGCGCAAAGGGCATGCGCGCGAGTTGCTCGAGGAGGGAGTCTTTGCTGACTTCTCCGGTGAACTCGACGGTGGCCGTGTGTTTGCCGACGGGCGCGTTGTTGGGGGAGAAGTTGCCGGTGCAGATGATGCGGTGCGAGGCGTATGCCGTGTCCGGCAGGTAAATCCAGCTGTACGGGTTGGCTTCGACCTCGCAGAGGACGGAGGTGGTGCCGTGGGCTCGGAGAGCCTGAATCCCTTGCTCCAGTTCGCTGCCCAGTGAGACGCCGCCTTTCAGCAGGGAGGCGAGCTGCTTGATGTTGCCGCAGAACACGACGAGGTCGTAGCTGTCACCGTTGACGCGCCACGTGCCGTCGCTCCGGCGCTCCAGCGCCTCGGCAGGAGTGCCGTAGCGCACCGACAGCCCCCGGGCCAGGGTGTCGGCAATGAACTGTGAGCCTCCGCGGACGGGGTAGTTGAAACTGCTGTGCACCATGTTGACCTCTTGGAGGCGCAGGATGTTGGCTTGCAGGATTTCGTCAATGCCGGGCATGGGCAATTTGCCTTCGAGCCAAGCCAAGGGAATTTCGCTCAGCGGGCACTGCCAGATTTTGCGGTTGTAGGGCTCGAAGTATTCGCTGTAGAGCGTCTGCCCGAAGCGGGCGCGGAGAAACTCGTCGAAGTTTTGAGGCTCACCGTAGCCCTTGCCCGCCATGTCGATGAGGTCGCGGATGACGGCTTGCGCCGTGGGGCGGGGCAGCCGGTAGAGGTGATTCTCGATGGGGTAGCTGACGCAGGTCCCGTCGCGGAGTGAGACGACGGCGTTGCGGGTGGCTTTGGTGAAGTCCTGCTCGCGGCGGAAAAAGGTCCAGAACCATTCCAGCACATCAGCTCGGCGTGAGTTGAACACGTGGCCGCCGACCTTGTGATAAAGGACGCCGTTGACCTCGTCGCACTTGATGAGGCCTCCGGGGCGTGCGTCTTTCTCGTAGACGGTGACCTTGTATCGTTTGGAGAGAATGTGGGCTGAGGCAAGGCCGGATACGCCGGCTCCGATAACTGCGGCTGTCTTCATGTGGTCAAAGGGCGGCAAGGCCGGGCTCTTCCGCATCGGCGGGAGAGCTGTTGCTCGCCGC
>NZ_CALXNG010000058.1:0-2724 GCF_944389695.1 Candidatus Parakkermansia intestinigallinarum | reverse complement strand
GCAGTTGCCAATGTGGCAGAAAATCATGCTCAAGAGGTGCGTCCACGTGTCGAGCCGCGAGGCACCTTTGTCGCTTTTGAACTTATTTGCGGCTTCTTCCACGATGAAGCGCGGAATAAGTCTTGCAATTTGGGCAAAAAGGGTTATATTTTCCACGGAGGTTTGTTTGTTTTTTTGTAACCCCAGCATACGGTTTGCCGGGGAAAAATCAAGCCTCCATTTTTTGTATACTCAAGGAGCCGTCAAAACGACTGCGCCTTGAAACTTTGGGACAGGTGTGAATTCTCCCCCGCCGCCCGTTTTTAAGCTTTCTTTCACGCTAGAAACTGCTACAATGCGGCGCATGAACGCCGATGAGCTCAAGTATCCCGGCTCGCGTCGCATCTACGTCGCGGGGCAACGCTACCCCGAGATTCGGGTGGCTATGCGAGAAGTCAGTCAGCAAGACACCGTCTTCCCCGACGGAACGACCGAACCCAACGAGCCCGTTCGCATCTACGACTGCTCGGGCCCTTGGGGCGACGAGGATTTTGAGGGCGACGTCCGACGCGGTCTGCCGCCTCTGCGCGCCCCGTGGATAGCGGCCCGCGGCGACGTCGCTCCGCAAGCCGGCGGCAGCCTGCGCGCCGCCGACCCCGCTGCGCCGCCCACGCAACGCGCCTACGCTTTGAAGGGCATCATCACCCCGGAGATGGAATACGTCGCCATCCGCGAAAACCTCGGGCGCGAAGCTGCCTTCAAAGCCGTCTACGACCGCTTCCCCAACGCCAAATCGCGCCCCGAAGAAGCGCAGCGCCTCCTCGATGAAATCGGCACCGGCATGCCGCGCCCCAGCGAGCTTGAGGCGCAGCCGGGCTTCTCCCCCGAGAGTATGCGCCGCCGCGCTGACCTCGACGGCTGCCATCCCCCGATGCCCGCAGCCGGCAGCCGCATGCCCGCATTCTTCACCCCCGAGTTCGTGCGCGATGAAATCGCCGCCGGCCGAGCCCTCATTCCGGCCAACATCAACCATCCCGAGGCCGAGCCCATGATCATCGGCCGCAACTTCCTCTGCAAAATCAACGCCAACATCGGCAACTCCGCCATCAGCTCGGGCATCGAGGAAGAAGTCGAAAAGCTGCGCTGGGCCATTCACTGGGGCGCCGACACGGTCATGGACCTCTCGACCGGAGCCGACATCCACCGCACCCGCGAGTGGATTCTGCGCAACAGCCCCGTGCCCATCGGCACCGTCCCCATGTACCAGAGCCTTGAGAAGTGCAGCGGCCGCGTCGGCCACCTTTCCTGGCCCATCTTCCGGGACACCCTCATCGAGCAGGCGGAGCAGGGGGTTGATTACGTCACCATCCACGCCGCGCTGTTGCAGCGCTTCGTGCCCCACACCGTCGGCCGCATGACGGGCATCGTCTCCCGCGGCGGCTCCATCATCGCCAAATGGATGATGGAGCACGATGCCGAGAACTTCCTCTACACGCACTGGGATGAAATCTGCGACATCCTCGCCGCCTACGACGTCGCCGTCTCCATCGGCGACGGCCTGCGCCCGGGATCCATTGCCGACGCCAACGACTTCCCCCAGCTCGCCGAGCTCGAAGTGCAGGGCGAACTGACCGCGTCCGCTTGGGCACGCGGGGTGCAGGTCATGAACGAAGGCCCCGGGCACGTGCCGCTGCACCTCGTGCCGGAGAACATGCGAAAGCAGCTGGAATGGTGCCGCGAAGCTCCCTTCTACACCCTCGGGCCGCTGGCTACCGACATCGCACCCGGCTACGACCACATCACCGGAGCCCTCGGCGGCTCGTTGATTGCGATGCGCGGCTGCGCCATGCTCTGCTACGTCACCCGCAAAGAGCACCTCGGGCTGCCGGACAAGGAGGACGTGCGCGAAGGCGTCGTCACCTACAAACTCGCGGCCCATGCCGCCGACCTCGCGAAGGGACATCCCGGAGCCCAGCTGCGCGACAACGCCCTCTCCAAGGCGCGCTTCGAGTTCCGCTGGGAAGACCAGTTCAACCTCTCGCTCGACCCGCACCGCGCCCGCTCCTACCACGACATTACCCTGCCGCATGCCAGCGCCAAGCAAGCGCACTTCTGCTCCATGTGCGGACCCGACTTCTGCGCCATGAAGCTCACCCAAGAGCTTCGCAGCTTCTACAACGGCAAGAAGGGCAACGGCAAGAAGGGCAGGTAAAATGGAACCCTCGCGTCGTCCCTCTCCCCCTGCCGTGTTCGCGAGCAGACTCCGTTTGCAACTCCCGCTCCCCCGCGGCAGCAGGGGAGAAGGAGCGGGAACGGGCGCACACCTGTCCCAAAGTTTCAAGGCGCAGTCGTTTTGACTACGCCTTGAGTATACAAAAAATGGAGGCTTGATTTTTCCCCGGCAAACCGTATGCCGGGGTTACACAAAAACAAACAAACCTCCGTGGAAAATATAACCCTTTTCGCGCAAATTGCAAGACTTATTCCCCGCTTCACAGGGCAGACGCATTAGAGAATTTCACGTCGGATTTTAAGTTGTTTCTTGTAATAACAACGCGCATTCTCCTTTGCACGAGGGTGAAGTTGGGTGAAATCGAGCAATTTGGCCCTGTTCAGTCTTTTCTGGATGTCGTTATGGTCGTGACGTAATCCAAATGCGTCTGCCCTGCCCCGCTTCATCGTAAAAGAAGCCGCAAAAAAGTTCCAAAGCGACAAAGGAGCCTCGCGGCTCGACACGTGGACGCA
>NZ_CALXNG010000057.1:0-3094 GCF_944389695.1 Candidatus Parakkermansia intestinigallinarum | reverse complement strand
CGCGTGCTCGTGGAGTGCAGCGGTGGCTCACTCGGTGGTCTGATATGCGGTTTCCACACACTTTGCGCTTGACCCAGCAACCATGCGCACCCTGTCAATCCTGCTGCTGATCGCCGGTTTGTCTCTTCAATACGTCATGGTCATGGTGACGTACCATGCCGCCCTGATGCCGAGTGAGGCTCTTTTTGCCGGAGCCTCTTCCACCGTCATTGCTCACTGCATGGATGAACTGGGCAGCTTGGGTAAAGTTATTGTCTCCTTTGCCCTGCTGAATGCCGGATTGTTTGTTCTGTACGCCATTGTCGTCCACGTTCTGCTCTTGCGGTGGAAGCGGAATGAACGGCGCGAGGATGAGTAAAACAAGGGGTCGGCCTTTCAGGCTCCGCCGTCGACGGGTCAGGGCGGCGGCGCTGCGTCATGCGTATGTTTTTTTCTTGTCAACGCCGCGGCAAAGGAATAAGCTGGAAGAGAAATAAGCCGCAGAGTCGGCAAGGCTTGACTCTGCCCTTTGCTCACTTTCATACCAGCCCTATCACCCGCATGAAGACGACCTTATGGATGAGTTTTTGCGCCGCGGCCGCCGCGGCGCTCACCTCGGCGCAAGCCGACAGTACCGAACCCGCTGCTTTGCCGGCAGCGACAGCTCCCGCCGCTCAGCCGACCGCAGGGGCAAGCGCCCGCCCCGTTCGCTCGGCACCTGCCATCCTGTGCCCGCCCGAGATGGAGGCTTTGCTCCGGGCTGATTATCCCTCTCCTTCATCGCCTGTCGAGGCCGGAGAACAGGGGCCGCCCGCTGCCATCACCATGCGTGTCTACCAGTGGCTCAAGGTGCCCGCCTTTCCGGGACGAACCTGCGCTTTTTGTCTGCACAACGTCGGTGTTTGCTCCGACGGAAAGACGGGCGGCGTGGGTGCCCCCGATTTCTACATCATGGCAGAGTACGGCGGCTCATCCCCGAACTGGCGGGAGGAGAGCGACGGCGCACGCTACATGTTAGCGGATGTGCTCACCGGGCATAGCCCTCGCCTGAGTCTGCACGATTTGGATCAGGATGGCCTGCCCGAGCTGGTGGTGCAGTACCTGACGCCGACGGACAGTCCGCGCCTCGCCATCTACGCGTTGCGAGCGAAGGGGGCCGAGCGGCACCCACATGCGACTTCCGCGGGGCTGAGCCCGATTGTGCGCAATCTGCCGAAGTCTCTCGTCCGCGTCTGCGATGACGGCTCCTTTTATCTGCGCGATGCCTGGCATCCCGAGATGGTTCATCCCTGCCCGGACCCGGTGCGCTACGTGCTGCGCGACGGTCAGCCGGTGGCGCAGCCGGCCGAGGAGCAGCCCGCCGAGGAGTGAGCCGACCGGGGCGTGAGGATGAGGGAGCGGTGAAGCGGACGGCATGAGGGGAGCGGGGCGAAAGCTCGCGGCCTTCCCTTGCCGTGGCTGATCGCCTCTTCGGGCGGGCTTTGCCCGAGGCTGCCCTGCCCGGGTAGGCTCTGCCCGAGGGTGCGGCCTCGTCATCAGCCGCGCGATGCGTTGCCGTTTGCTTTTCCGGCGCGGCGCGATGCTGCTGCCGTGCTTGCCCCGCAAGGAGAGCGGCGCAGGCGTCAAGAGGACACAAAAAAAGCGCACCTCCCAGAATTGGCAACCACGAAGGTACGCCGGCCACAGGTGCGCAGGCGTATTACAGCACGCATTCCCCGTCCTGTCAACACCCTTTTCATAAAAAATGTGTTTTGCATGTCCCTGAGCACCACCATCATGACATGCTCTCGCGAGTCGAGGATGAGAGCGCCACCAAAGATCCGGCAGAGCAAGCCGCGCAAGCGCCCCAAAGTTCCGCCCCCTCCATGCCGGGCTTGCTCCGCGAGATGCGAACGATGCCGGGTTCTCTCCCCGCCAAAGGCCTGAGCGCTCCCGAAACGCGCACGTGACGCATGCCAAGAGGCGCAGGCCAAGCTGAACGACTACGTCAGCGCAGAACTCCCGGACTCCCGGAGCCGGAAGCGATGCTCGGAAAATTGCAGCAAGGCGAGAAGTATTACAGCACACGCGCCCAGAATTCCTTCTCGGTGACCTCGAAGAAATCATACGGGCGCTTATCGTACGAGGGGTTCTCAGGAAAGGACCAAAGCTCGTACTTGGTTCCGTCGTCGGATTTCTCGAGCCGATACCAGTTGCCGCGCCGTTCCAACCCCCATACGTTGTCGGTGTCCAGATCTTCTATATACCAGCAGAAGTCAATTTTGGAAACGGCTTCGCGCAACTCTTCAAGGGTATCAAATGAGGTGAACATTGACAATCCTCCCGTATCACAAGGCGAGGAGAAAAGCAAGAACATTTTTGAAAAATCTGCTTCATCAGTTGAAGATGTCGCGGGGATTCTTCCTCTGCGCACGCGGGAAGGGGGGAATGCCGTTTGAGCATGGAGCACCTGTGGTGGGACGGAAATGATATTAACGAGTGGGGCACGAAGACGGCGAAAACTACGCATACCCAAATACGCGCAACAATCGAAAGCTGCTCGACGTCGTTACCTATGACCGAGAAGGAAACCCGATACCGCTTTCCAAGCGGTTGAACAAGATGCATCCTTCGGTTTCGTTTTTTATCCGAGATATGACGCAGGCTGCGCGAGTGATGTTGCTCCGTCGCGAGGATGACCTTGAGGGGGAGGAACTCATTGCGCGATGGGATGAGCTGCCGGAGCGTTTGGAAACGGCTCGTGTCTTTGTCTGTGCCCTCGAGGCGGCTCAAAGTGTGCAGCCTTCAGAGCGGAGGAAAGGAAGTCATTTCGACAGATTCGGAATGAGGGCCGTAATTGCCGAGAACTCTCCGTCGGAGAACGCGCTTATCACAGGGTTTATCATCACCCCCAACACAATAAGAAAGGGGCAGGTGAAACTGCGGCTCCCAACGCCGGCACACAGCCCTACGCACTCAATGAATTGGCCCGTACTCAAGAAGTGGTTGCTGCCCTTTCCTCTGCTGTATCGCGTTTCGATGCCGTTGTCAAGTAAAATCGGCTCTTCTGCTAATTGTGTGGAATGACGCCGCAACAGAGCAGAGAGAAGAAGAGAAAAACAACGCAGGGGGCAGA
>NZ_CALXNG010000056.1:0-3217 GCF_944389695.1 Candidatus Parakkermansia intestinigallinarum | reverse complement strand
GCCGCCGAGGTGGAGGCAAACAATGTTATTTGCAAGCTCCGCGATATTTTTCTTGTCAAAGGACAAAAGAAGCGTATAATGCTCGCACCATGACCCGCAAAGGTGGTATCAACAAGACTCGTAAGGCTGTTGCCAAGCGTTTCAAGGTGACCGGTTCGGGCAAGGTCCTGCGTCGCAAGCAGGGTAAGCGCCACATCCTCCAGAAGAAGTCCAGCAAGCGCAAACGCGCTCTGGGCAAGCCCGCTCTGGTGGACGCTACCCAGGTTTGGGCCGTCAAGCAGAACCTGCCCTTCAATTAACTTGAAACCCCGGCAAGAAGCCAAAGCCCCGCCCGCCAATCGGGCGGCCTTCGTGCAGCCTTCCTCTCGGTGAGAGGATAGAACGAACGAGACTGCAAGGAGGTGAGGAAGAACAGTTCGTTCACCCCGATACACAGAACAAACTATGGCACGTGCTACAAATGGGCCGGCATCCCGCGCCCGCCGCAAGCGCATCCTGCTTCGCGCCAAGGGCTTCCGCGGTTTCCGCAGCAAGCTCTTCCGCTACGCTAAGGATGCCGTCTACAAAGCCTGGCAGTATGAGTACCGCGACCGCAAGAGGAGGAAGGGCCAGTTCCGCCGCCTCTGGACGTCTCGTATCTCCGCTGCCGTGCGTCCCCTCGGCCTGACCTACTCCCGCTTCATGGAGGGTCTCAAGGCTGCTAACGTCGACCTTGACCGCAAGTCTCTCGCAGAGCTTGCCGTCGCGAACCCGGAGGGCTTCAAGGCCGTCTTCGAGCTCGCCAAGAAGGCTATCGACGCCAAGGAGGGTGCTGCGCTCAAGGCCTGATCGCCGCCCGACTCAGCAAAACATTCAACCTCAGGGCTGCCGAGCCACTCGGCAGCCCTGAATCACTTTTGGAGGCTCCGAGAAGGCGACGCCGGGAAGCAGGCAGGCGCACAAGCTCCCTCACGCCCTCCCGCCGAACGCAGGCCACTGCCTCAGAGGAGACGAGGCGACAAACACGCGGCGGGAGCATGCGGCCCGCAGCTACTCAGCAGGCGGATGAAGGCGCCCCGCGCCGGCAAGCGGCGGCCGCCCCTCACAGCCCTTTCGCGCGACCCTCTCGCTGCCCTCTCACGGCTCTCACTCGGGCGTCGGCAGGCCGAGAATCGTGCCAGGCATGATGCGGTGCCCGGCGAAGAAACTCTCGGCATTCATCTTGCGCGCTCCGGGCGGTTGAAGCGTCTTGATGCGCAGTGCTCCGCCTCGCGGCCCGCCGCAGGACACAAGCATGCCGTCCGGCCCCGCCTCGAGCACCATGCCGGGCACGGCCTCGGCGGGCTTTTTGACCTGGGAGTACAGCTCCACGGGCGGGAAAATCTTCAGGGATTTGTCCCCGCCGCTGCGCACCGACGGATAAATCGTAAAGGTGCCCGGCCAAGAGTGGTAGGCGCGAATCTTGCGAGCCACCTGAAAGGCCGGTTGCGACCAATCGATCAGACCGTCGGCTCGAGTCAGCTTGGGGGCATAGGTCATCAGCGATTCATCCTGCTGCTCGCGATCATCGGTTCCCTCCCTGAGGCACTCGATGGCGTCCATCAAAGGATCGGGAGCCAAGCGAGCCAAGTCATCGTGCAGGCTCTCGGCCGTCTCCGTTCCGTTGAGGGGAATGGAACTGCGGCAGATGATATCGCCGGCATCCAGACGGCGGACGACGTGCATGACGGTGATGCCCGTCTCATCATCTCCGGCCTCGATGGCGGCTTGAATGCAAGACGCCCCGCGATGCCGAGGCAAGAGCGAGGCGTGCACGTTGATACAGGCGAGGCGCGGTACGTCGATCACCTCCTGCGACAGGATCTGACCATAAGCCATGACCACCACCACATCGGGCTCCAGAGCCCGCAACTGCTCCACGGCCGCAGCGTCGCGCATGCGCTCGGGCTGGTAGACGGCAACCCCGGCCTCGACCGCGATCTGTTTGACGCGCGGCGGAGTCAGCACCTGATGACGACCGACGGGGCGATCGGGCTGGGTAAAGAGAGCCACCAACTCGCCTGTCGACAGGAGAGTCTGCAAAGAAGGGATAGCGATATCCCCCGTAGCCATCATCACGATCCGCATACCCCCCTTTATGCCAGAAGCAGCGATATTGTCAAGCCGATTCAGGTTTGAAGCGGCATTTTCCGCCGCGATTCGCGCCCCGAAAACTCCGAAGCGCGCCGCCGAAGGCCGGCACGGGCAAAGGCGGCGCATGGCGGCCGTGCCATGTCGCGGTGCTGCGCGAGTGCACGGGTGCGTCGGGGAATCACCGGGGCTCTCAGGGCTCGGGCGAGCGGCTTCGGTTGCGGCGATCGAGCTCGCGGAGGGCCTCGGCAAGCGCCTCAGAGCGGCTGCGGAGCACCAGCCCGCTCTCATCGCAGTCAGCGGGCTCCCCTGCTCCGCGACCGACGGAGTGATCGGCTCGCTGCAAGAGATCTTCGACGAATCGGCGCTTGCTCCGAGCCCAGCTCCGAGAAGCTTCAGCGTGAGAATTCGCCTGCACGCTGCGCGAACAGAACTCCGAGGAGGGCGTAACCGGGTTGGTCTCAGCGCTCTTGCGACGCCGGCGACGTTTCTTTTTCTCCGGAGCATCTCCGAAGGCGTCATAAAGGGCGTTCATCGCGACAGCTGCCCATTCGGAAACCTCCTCAACACTCAGTCCGTAACTTCCGGCGATGTCGGCGATTCCCTCCTGCCCCCTGCAGGTCAGGACCTCGAGAGCGATCCGAACGCGGCTGCCGCAGCCGAAGACGACTTCGCCGCTGAGGGGATTTGCCGCCCTGCCCTTACGAGGAGATTTGCCCATAGGTCTTGTAGTCTTAGAACGTTGAGAGAGTCAGTCAGATGCGAATGCGATGCGGAACGCTCGGAGGCGCGATGAGAGCCGCTCTTTCGAGCGCTCTCGGCACGCCCGTCCGCTCTTGCCGCATGCCGGAGGGAGGGCGGAGGAGAGCGCAAGAATCAGGCGGCCGAGCCACGCGACGCAGGGCGTCGAGGCAAGCACATCCACGCCTTGTAGCATAGCAGAGGCCGCGAGAAAAGCAAGTCTTTAAGGCCGCCGGGAAGGTACAAATTCCCACACCTGTCCCAAAGTTTGAGCAGAGGGAAAAAGGATACAGTAATCATGCGGGGTGTCGGGCAAGGAGAGGGCAAAACTAGAGAAGCACCCCCTCCCATAGCGTTTTTTGACGCG
>NZ_CALXNG010000055.1:0-3622 GCF_944389695.1 Candidatus Parakkermansia intestinigallinarum | reverse complement strand
ATACGCTTCTTTTGTCCTTTGACAAGAAAAATATCGCGGAGCTTGCAAATAACATTGTTTGCCTCCACCTCGGCGGCTTTCGGCTTGCGTCGGGCGCACGGCTCTTGTAGAATGATTCTCGACATGACACCGAATCTCTTTCTGGAATACCCGAAGTGCACAACCTGCAAAAAGGCGGCAGCCTGGCTGAAAGAGCAGGGCTACAGCGTTGAAGATCGCCACATCGTGGAGCAGCACCCCACGGCGGAGGAACTTCGCACGTGGTGGCAGGCGAGCGGTCTGCCGCTGCGTCGCTTCTTCAACACCTCCGGCATGAAGTACCGCGACATGCAGCTCGCGTCCCGCCTGCCCGAGATGAGCGAGAACGAACAGCTCGAGTTGCTGGCCTCGGACGGCATGCTCGTGAAGCGCCCCCTGCTGGTAACGCCCAAGGGCGTGATGCCGGGATTCAAGGCCGAGACCTGGGCCGAGCTCCTTTCCTGAGAGATCGGCCTGCATCCGAACGCTGCGCGGCGCCCGATCCTCCGGCCTCCCGCCGTTCCGACTCGGAAGGCTGCACCGAGCCGCGAACCCTGCTCCTCCTTCGGGGGCGCAAGGCCTTCGGGCAGGCGCCGCGCATCCCCGGCCTCCCGCCTCAGCTTCGCCGCCGCGACGTGCCCGCCGCAGCGGGGCGTCCTCAGAGGTCGGGCCAGGCGTGCTTGGGGTAGCGCCCCGCGAGATCCTTTTTCATCTGCGGGTAGCCGTTTTTCCAGAACGAAGGCAAGTCGTTGGTGATCTGGTACGGGCGCTGGTTCGGCGCGAGAATCTCGACGAGGCAGCGCACGCGCCCGTCGGCAATGACGGGCGTCTTAGTCACCCCGAAGAGCTGCTGACACTTCAGCGAAATAACCGGCGTACCGTCCTCGCGATACAGCAGCTTCACCTCGCGCCCGTTCTCCAGCCTCAACTGTTTGGGAGCGCAGCGATCGAGACACTCGCGCTGCATCCCGCTCAACCATTCGCGGAGCAGCGGCAGCACGGGGCGCTCGCGGATATCCTTGTAACTCACGGCTCCTTCACAGAGCATCGTGACGGCGACGCGCCGATCATCCTCCTCAAAGGCCGGCAGCTCAAGCTCGGGCATGGCTTGGCGCAGGCAGTTGAGGCGATTGATCCACTGAACAACGTGCCCGTCCCAGCCCTCCAGCCGCAAATGGCCGCGCAGCACCTGATCCGCCAGCAGCGGCGCGGCATCCTCGGGAGAAGCATCGCCGAGCTCCTGCTCCCCGACAACAAGATCGCGGTAAAACCGCCGGCGGAACGAAAGAACGCGCTTGCGGCTCGCATCATAGCGAGCCACCGTATCCTCGTGCAGCTGCAAATCACCCTCGCTCAACCTCGTGCAGCGGCTCAGGCGCGTCTCCACATTCTTTCCGCCCACCTCCGTCATCTCCGCCGCCAAAAAAAGCTCGCCGTCCTTGGCCACGGAATCCACCGCAATGCGTCCGCTGCGGCGCCCCGTCACCCGCGCCGTACCCGTTGCCGCACTGTGGCGCATAGCGACATGGCTCGGCAGCGCCCCCAGCAGAGCCCGCGTCAAGCCGCCCTGCACCCGCTCGAAATGCACCTCGGCCTCCCCGCGCATCAGCTGGCGAAAACTTGCCAGCACCTCGCGAGCCGCGCGCCCCATGATGCCGAGTCGGCCGCAAGCCTGCGCATCGAAACGCTGCTCCGCCGCGTAGCACACCGCCCGCCACTCGGCCTGAAAATCACTGTAATCGTCCGGCTGCCTCAGCTGACTGCTCAGCCCCGAGCTCATCGCCACGGGCTCGGCCTGCAAAAGTGCGCAAACCGCCGCAGCCTCCGCCTCGCAGCCGCCCTCGCGCCCCAGCAGCATCAGCTTGGCCGTCACCGGCGGCAGCGGGTAGCGCAGCAGCGCGCGCCCCGTCGTCGAAAGCCCCGTCTCATCCTCCGTCAGCGCCCCCAAATCGCGCAGCAAATCCCAAGCTCGGCGGCTTTCAGCCTGCGTCGGCGCATCGGGCCAAGGAAAGCGCAGCACCCCCTCCAAGCCTCGGCAGCCCCATGAAAGCAAATGCAGAAAAGCCGCCGACAAATCCGCGCGGTGCACCTCCGGCGCAGGGAAGGGCGGGCGTCGCCTCTGCTCCGCCTCGCTCCAGAGCCGCAGACAGCGCCCCGGCCCGAGGCGCCCGGCGCGCCCCGTGCGCTGATCCGCCTGCGCCTGAGAAATCGGCACCACATGCAGCGTCGAAAGACCGCGTTGCGGATCCCAGCGTGCCTCCCGCGCCGTGCCCGAATCAACCACCGAGCGCACCCCCTCAATCGTCAGAGAGGTCTCCGCGATATTCGTCGAGACAATAACCCGCGGGCGCTTGCCGCGCTCCACCGCACGCGCCTGCGCCTCAGGCGTCATCTGCCCGTGAAGCGCAAAAACATCCCGTCCCCGCATCCATCCCACCTGCTCCAGCAGCTCGACCGTCCGGCGAATCTCGTACGCCCCCGGCAAAAACACAAGAATATCACCCGCATCCTCGTGCCCGCACAGCTCGCGCACCGCCTCGCAGCATTGCTCCCAGACCGGCTGCGGTCGCACATAACCCATGCGATCGCGCACGGCCACAGGCTGTCGGTAAGCAATCTCAACCGGGTAGAGGCGACCCTCGGCACGCAGCACGCGGGCCTGCGGCAGATAGCCCTGCAACTTATCCAACTCCAGCGTCGCCGACATCACAAAAGCCCCGATATCGGGCCTCGCCCCGCGCTGCAACTCCAGCACACGCGCCAAACAGAGATCCCCGGAAAGCCTCCGCTCGTGCACCTCGTCGAAAATCACGGCCGACACCCCGCGCAACTCCGGATCATCCGTCAAGCGGCGCTCCAGCAAACCATCCGTCGTAAACAGAATGCGCGTGCGCTCACTGCAACGCGCGTCAAAACGCACCCGGTAGCCCACCTCATCGCCGAGGGCGCAGGGAAACTGTCCGGCGACATAAGCAGCCAACAAGCGAGCCGCCAGACGCCGCGGCTGCACCACCAAAATGCAGCCGCGTGCGGCGCAGCCCGCATCAACCAGCATGCGCGGCACGCGGGTCGACTTGCCCGACCCCGTGGGCGCACTCAGCAGCACACAGAATCCCGGCTCGGCCACCGCCGCCTTAATCTCCTCGCTAATCGTGTCGATGGGTAACATCGCGCAACATTCTGCCACAGCGACAGAGAAAAGAAAAGCCGGAATCCGACCCCGCCGTCTCGCCCTGTCCCGTCCCCTCCCCGCTCCCGCAGACTGCCGCGCACTCGGCCACTCCGAGAGACTTGCCCCGCGGCGCCGCGCCTTGCCCGCAGCACCGAGCCCGTGCCCCCTACCCGCACGCAAACGAACACCTGCATCCCCCCTACGCCCCGGATTAGGAGCAAAGCGGGGGAGATGCGGGCAAAAAGTCAGCAAAAGACGAGCATTCGCGTGGCCGAAACGCCACCTAAGCAAAAAATGCTGATAACAATGCCGAACCAAACTCGCGAATTATCAATACCTTGTGAAACAAGCAGAGAAATTTGCGAAAAAATCAGCCGAAAAAGCTTGACGTCGCGGCAACTCATCTGTATAATTCGCGGCACCCCGACACGG
>NZ_CALXNG010000054.1:0-4178 GCF_944389695.1 Candidatus Parakkermansia intestinigallinarum | reverse complement strand
CGGCGGCGGAACGACTGCGGCCTCAGGCTCCGCAGGGGGCGGCGGGACGACCGCAGCCTCAGGCTCGGCAGGCGGCGACGGAACGACCGCGGCCTCAGGCTCCGCAGACGGCGGCGGGACAACCGCGGCCTCGGGCTCCGCAGGAGGCGGCGGGACGACCGCAGACTCAGGCTCGGCAGGCGGCGGCGGAACGACTGCGGCCTCAGGCTCCGCAGGGGGCGGCGGGACGACCGCAGCCTCAGGCTCGGCAGGCGGCGGCGGGACGACTGCGGTCTCGGGCTCCGCAGGGAGCGGCGGAACGACCGCAGCTTCAGGCTCTACAGGGGGCGGCGGAATGAGCGATTCATCCAATGCATGGGCAGACTCCTCAAGCCGAGGTGATACATCTGACGAGGTTGCGACATCTTGTTCGCGGTCGTCAGGGTATTGGTCGGCGTCAGGTGGAGGTGGAGGGAAATAGGGCATGAGAAGATCAAACGGTAGCATTCCGGCCTAGCCGGCGTTATTTGAGCGTGGCGAGTGTCGATATTGAACGATATCGAGTCCGAATGAATCGCAAGCGGAGCTTGCTCTCTTGCAGCGGCGCGGTACAAACGGCACGGCCTCAGCCGAGCGGAGTCAGTCGCGGGAGGAGCGATCGGGCAGCGAGAAGATGGCGTCGAGCAAATCGGCAATCCATGAGCCAAGCCCCAGTATTATCCACGCTATCAGCGGTATGTGAATGTAGATGAAAGCTTGCAACAAGTTATCGAGAGCCTTGAAAACGGAAACTCCGCCGGACTTACCGAAGGAAAACAGCGTGATATTCTGGGCATCGAGCATGACAAAGAATATCAGCGAAAGAGCGCCCGCAACGATGAGAAGCGGAGCAAACACCTGAAGAGATGCCGCGTACGAACGGATCAGCAGTCTAAAGTAGTTATTGAATTCACGACCGGGTGAAACCGCCGCCGGCTTGACCGTCACCAGAACTTTGTCGGCATTGAAATTGAGGTAGCTCATGCACACGAGGATCAGGAGCGACGCCAGCGAGAGGAAAAAGTCGGAGAGCTTGCCCGTGAAGAGGTAAAACAAGCAGACCAACAACGTTACCAGGCCAAAAATCGAACAGATGGCACCGAGGAAGCGCGGGAAATGGACGGAACTCATGACGATTCGCTGTCCGAGAATCATCGCGTTCATGTTGCGGCTGATCTGGTAAATCAGATACTGAAGGATAAAACCGTACAGGATACTGCCGAGAAGAACCGGGACGAACAGCCACATCGTCAGTTTGCAGGCCACGGCAATACCGGATAACACGATGCACAGCCAGATGAGAGCACCGGTAATGCCGGAGATTTTGCCGAGCAGTCCGCAACGAGCCTCCTCTCCGTCCGGAACCCACGAGGGCAAGCGGAACAGCTTGTTCAACAAAGCGTCCACGCGCTCATTCAGGCCGGCAATGAAACCGAAGAAGGACGCAAGACCGCCTCGTCTGGAGGGCGACTCGATTGATGACGCAGCCGCGGGTTTGGGCGCATTCTCGGAATCTGCAGGTGTCGGCGCAGAAGCGGGCGCAGGCGCAGGCGCAGGTGTCGGTGCGGGAGCGGGTGAAGAGGGACGCAGAGCTGCGTAGGTGCTCCAAGTGGAGCTTCCTTCCTCAATAACGGGTGTCTTGGGAACGATGATCCCCTCTTCCGCGAGTTTGTCGAGAGTGTCGGCGTCAACGGGGCCTTCGGGCTTTCCGGCTTTGCTGTAGAAATATCTCATAGGTATCAAGTCTAACTCTAGTTAGTGTTATCACACCCCCCTCATTTTGTCAATCCTTTTTTCATCAGTTTATAGGCTCTCTTTATCCTACTAATGACGCATGATATCTATGCGTCTTTTCTTGTGTCGGTGAAGCGAGTTTCCGGCTCAGCGACGCAAGGCGGCAAAACTCGCGCGGCGGATTGCATCAGCCGTCAATCGGCTGCGTAATATCGTCGCTTTGCACTTGCTAATCCGAGCGACTTCTGCTAGGATGCGCGCCGTTTTGGCAGAGAAGTTCGACATCAGCAAGCTCAATCCGGCTCAGCGCCGGGCGGTCGAGACGCTCAACGGTCCCGTGCTCATCCTCGCCGGTGCCGGTACGGGCAAGACGCGCACGGTCACCTGCCGCATTGCCCACCTCCTTGAAAAGGGCGCCAACCCGCGCGGCATCCTCGCGCTCACCTTCACCAACAAGGCCGCCAACGAGATGGCGGACCGCGTTGCGGGGCTTGTCGATCGCCGCGCTGCGCGGCAGATGACGGTCAGCACCTTTCACTCGCTCTGCGTGCGCATCCTGCGGCAGGATATCGGACGGCTCGGCTACAAAGAGAATTTTTCGATCTACACGGGCAGCGACCAGACCGGCCTCATCAAGCGCCTGATCATGGAGCAGGGCGGTCGGCAGGAGAAGCTGGAGCCCGGACCCGTGCTCGCCGAGCTGTCGCGCGCCCGCAACAGCGGCCTTCCGATCGATCAGATTGAGGACAGCCTCATCGCGGCGGTTGCCAAGGCTTACGAGCGCGAGCTGCGCGCCCAGAATGCGGTCGATTTCGACGATCTTCTGCTGCTCACCGAGCGCCTGCTGCGCTGCTACCCCGATGTGCACGACAAGTGGAACCGCCGCTTCGACTACATCACCGTCGATGAGTTTCAGGATACGAACTCGCTGCAGATGAGCCTGCTGCGCCAGCTCGTCGGCCCGGCGCACAACGTCTGCGTCGTCGGGGACGACGATCAGTCCATCTACGGCTGGCGCGGGGCGCAGATCTCGAACATCCTCGAGTTTGAGAGCTTTTTCCCGAACCCGACGGTCATCAAGCTCGAAGAGAACTACCGCTGCACGCGGCAGGTGCTCGACTGCGCCAACGCGCTCATCCGCCACAACATCGGGCGGCGCGATAAGACGCTGCGAACCGACAAGGTGGGCGAGTACCCCGTGCGCCTGATGGCGATGCCGGGCTCGCAGGAGGAGGCGGAGTTCATCGCCGATGAAATCGACTGCCTGCGCCGCCGCCGGCAGCTGCCTTGGGAGTCTTTCGCCGTGCTCTTCCGCGCCAACGCGCAGAGCCGCGCACTGGAGATGGCGCTTCGCGAGCAACACATCCCCTACCGCATGGTGGGCACCAAGAGCTTTTTCGACCGCCGCGAGGTGAAGGATCTCATCGCGTATTTGCAGGTGATGGACAATCCCGATGCCGACTTGCACCTGCTGCGCATCCTCAACACGCCCGCTCGCGGCATCAGCCCCAACACGGCAGGCTTCGCCATCGACTGGAGCCGCGACAACAAGAAGAGCCTCTGGGCAACGCTGCTCGACCTCTCCTTTCTCTCCGAGTGCTCGACGCGCTCGCAGAACGCCATCGGCAGCTTCACCGATCTCATCACGCGCTTCGGCACCGAGTTTGCCGAAAGCGAGCGTCCCTTCGCCGACATTCTCGCCGACCTGATCAAAGAAATCGGCTACGAGGAGCACCTGACGCGCGCCTGCAAGACCGACGACGAGCGCCTGCGCCGCCTCTCGGCCATCGACGATATCAAGACGGCGCTGCGCCAATTCTGGCTGCCGGGGCACAAGCTCACCGACTTTCTCGCCGGCATCAGCCTCGACGACGACCGCGATGAGGACGACATTGAGAAAAAGAGCGGCGTCTGCCTCATCACCATGCACGCCGCCAAGGGGCTCGAGTTTCCGCACGTCTACATCGTCGGCGTCGAGAACGGCCTGCTGCCGCACAACCGCTCGGTCGACGAGGGCAACCTCGATGAGGAGCGCCGCCTCTTCTACGTGGGCATCACGCGCGCCCAGGAGCGCCTGACGATGACCTACTGCGCCCGCCGCAGCCGCTACGGCAAGGAGGAGCGCTGCGCGCCCTCCTGCTTCATCGCCGAGATTCCCGACAAGCTCTACGAGTTCGTCGACTACGACAAGCTCATGAAACAGCCGTCGAGCACGGAGGCCTGCGAAGAGTTCTTCAGCGACCTGCGCTCCCTGCTCAGCGACGACGACTGACGACGCCCCCTTCCCCCGGGCAGCTCGGAGCAGAGTCGGAGGGCGAGCGTATGTCGACATGCACGCGGAAACGCAACGCGGGTCTGTTTCAGATCCGCTGAGGCTTTGAGCAGCCTCGGATGACAAAAAAAGTAGCAATTCAGCCTTGCTTGTC
>NZ_CALXNG010000053.1:0-4229 GCF_944389695.1 Candidatus Parakkermansia intestinigallinarum | reverse complement strand
CGCGCGCGAAGCGCGCAAAAGACAGCCTGCAAGCTCAGCTTGCCGCAGGTGGGAGCCCGAGGGAGGGGCGCGTAGCCCCTCCCTCGGGGTGCCGTGAGAGAAGCAACGGCCGCGGCGGAAGCACCGAAGCAAGCGCCCCACCCCGAGCCCCTCCCTGAGCACACAACACCCCCTGCGGCGCAGAAGCATCGCAGGGGGTGATCAAGCCAACCTCCGAGCAACTTAGAAACTCAGGCGATAACCCACACCCGCATTCAAACTGCTGTACTCGCGGTAAAGCTCATAACTCACATCCACGAAAATCGACCCCGCCTCGCGCCCCAGCGGCAGCGTCACACCGCCGCCCAACTCCACACCGAAGACACCGATCGTCGCCGACTCCACCGTCGCCTGACCGAAACCGTTTGCGAAACCCACCCCCGCCGTACTCCGGCGATCACCCGCATTGAACTTCGCCAGCACACGCCCCTCAAACAGCGCATGGCGATTCAGCAGGCTCTCACCCGCCAGCGCCTGCACACGCGCACCCGCGCCGAAACTCACACTGTCCAAATCCTGCCCCCCGAAACGCAGCGCCGCATCACTGCCGCCCTCCGTGTAACCGTCAATGCGCGTGTGCAGATAACTCACATTCACCAGCGGTTGCAGAACCGCCGTCCTCTCGCCGTTGAGCGCAATATCGCGCGAAAGCTCGTAGAGAAAGCCCAGACTCAGCCCGTCCGTCTCCCCGCTCGTCCGATAACTCCCCGCCCCGTGGCTCACCGTGCGATCAAGACTCATATCCGCCAGCCCCAGCGAAGCCACCAGCGTGTGCTTCCACGCCCCCCTGCGGTATTGGCCGAAAGCGCTGATGTAATAAGCGTTCAAATCACCATCCGCCGCATCCGCCGCATCCGCATCCAAATCACTGAAAATAGCGGAAAAAGCCAGACCGCAGCTCAGATCGCGACGCGGAGAACCCTCAACACCCACCGTGCCGCCCCAGCTCGTCATCGAGTAACCGGGAGCCGTACCGCTCTGCTCCAGCGTCAGATAGCCGCCCTCGGCATTGACCCAGAAACTCAGCGGCTCGCGGCCGTCGGGGCCGGGATCACCCGCCGGAGCACCGAAAGAGCCGAGCTTGAGCGTGGAAACGCGATCGCGGATATTATTGAGACGATGCTGCGCATCGGCGGCAAAAGCCATGCCGAGCGTCGTAACACTCGCTCCGGCGGCGGCGGCCATAACATTATCCGCCGCGGCGGCGTTGCCGCCCTCAATCAAGCGGTCAAGCTCTTGCAGCAGCACGGCGGCATCGCTGCCGGGAGCGTTGAACTGCGGCTGAGAAGCGACAAACAGAGCATCGATCATAGCGGCTCCGGCCTGCCCGTTGTGCGATCCGGCGGCGCGGCGGTAATAGTCCGCAACGGGGGTCAGCGTCAGCACGAGATCGCCGCTCTGCGCGTCGAGGGAGTATTGCAGGTGAGCTCCCCGGCTCTCATCGGCGACCACCTCAAACACCTCCTCGGGATCAGCGTCTTGCAGCAGACCCTCCACATCCCCGAGCAACAGGTAAGAGTCACCCGCAGTCAGATTTTCCGCCCCGTCGACCACGAGCAGAACGCTGCCGCCGTCCCCCGGATCCCAGGTCGTCGTGCCGCTCATGTCGTAAATCGGGCTGTTCGCCGTCAGGCTCTGAGCATCAAACAGAATCATACTGCCGCCCTTGAGGGCTAGGTCTTGCAGCGTCACCTGCTGCTCGGCGTCCGCGAGATCCGCCCTCAGCACCATACCGCTCCCGAGCGTCAGATTCGCGAGCGTGCTGCCGCCTTCGCCGACGAGGGTGACGCTTGCGCCGTCGTCAGCGCGGGCGCCCGCAAAATCCATCGTACTGCCCGCTCCCACCGTCAGCGTAACGCCGTCCTCCAGCGTACCGGCAAAAGAGCTATCACCCAGCACGCGGTAGTTGCCGGCCTGTATGCTCGACCCCGCCGAGCCCGTGAAATCTTGCAGCATCACCGACTGCGCGGCATCCGCGAAATCCGCCCCCAGCACCATACCGCTCCCGAGCGTCAGATTCGCGAGCGTGCTGCCGCCTTCGCCGATGAGGGTGACGCTTGCGCCGTCGTCAGCTCGGGCGCCGTCAAAATCCATGGTGCTGCCCGCTCCCACGGTCAGCGTGACGCCGTCTTCCAGCGTGCCGGCAAAGGAGCTATCCTCACCCAGCACGCGGTAGTTGCCGGCCTTGATGCTCGACCCCGCCGAGCCCGTGAAGTCTTGCAGCGTCACCGGCCGCGCGTCGTCCTCGAGATCCGCCCCCAATGCCATGCCGCTTCCGAGCGTCAGTTTTTCGAGCGTGCTGCCGCCTTCGCCGATGAGGGTGGCGCTTGCGCCGTCGTCAGCGCGGGCGCCGGCAAAGTTCATGGTGTAGCCCGCTCCCACGGTCAGGGTGACGCCGTCTTCGAATGTGCCGGCAAAGGAGCCGCCCTCGCGCACGCAGTAGTTGCCGGCCTGTATGCGGGAAGAAGATGAGCCCGTGAGGCTTTTCAGCTCAGCGGAGTCCACCCCGTCCGCCAGTGCCAAGCTGTATGTGTAATTCCTGTATGTCCCCAGCTCCACGGTCGCCTGTAAGGCGGCTTCGGATGAGCCCATAATCAGCGTTGCGTCACCGTAAGCCCCAGACAACAGGGCACCGTCGGCAGAGATGTAAGATCCGGACTGGAGGCGAATGGTGCCGGAAAAGCCGGCAGCATCCTCGAGCAGGAGATTGCCGGCCCCGACAACAAGAGTGCCGCTGCCGCTCAGTTGATTCACCGTGGCGTCAGAGTTCGCACGCACCCAGATCTCGCCGCCCTTCCCCGTGTTCAGGTTGGCCGAGGTGTTCGAGGCATAGAATTGCAGCAGCGCGTTCTTGCCGTCCTCCACCTGAACGTTGGCATGCACGCCTGAGGTGGACAGACTCACCATGGATCCATTCGCCACGTCCAGATTGTATGTGCCGGCACCCTTCAGGTAGAGCATGGAAGCGGTTCCCTCCAGGCGAAGGGTGCCGGCGGGCGAAGATGATCCATTCAAATACAGATGGCTCTGCTCGAGCGTGTTCAAGGTAGCGGTAGCCCCTTCCGCAATCTTAAGATTGGAGCCGAGGTTATACACAGCCAGCATTTCACCATTAAGCTGCAGAACGGAGCCGCCTTCCATGCTCAGGCTGCCGTTGAGGGTGAAGCTATGCAATCTGGGCGTTCCGTTCAGCTCCAGTATTGCGCCGCTTGCGGCTCCCTCTTTTCCGCCAAGGGTGATGTTGAGGTTGAATACGTTTGTTACGTTCTCGTCGTAGTCCAGTTGCAGCTT
This sequence comes from Candidatus Parakkermansia intestinigallinarum, assembly GCF_944389695.1. Taxonomy (NCBI): domain Bacteria; kingdom Pseudomonadati; phylum Verrucomicrobiota; class Verrucomicrobiia; order Verrucomicrobiales; family Akkermansiaceae; genus Candidatus Parakkermansia; species Candidatus Parakkermansia intestinigallinarum. The sequence continues at coordinate 899 of NZ_CALXNG010000053.1, read as the reverse complement.
GGCGCCGGCGTCGACTTGCACGGCAGCGCCCGTCGGCAGGCACTTGGCTGAGTCAAATTCAGCGGTGCCGCTCGCGACGGTGAGGCTTTCAAGGCTTGTGATGGAGCCGCTGCCGGTGAATTTATAGGTCTTGCCTTCGCCGGCATTGACAGTCATCTCGCCGACTTGCAGTGCGCCGACAAGAGAAACCCCTTCGGCGTCTCCGTCCGTTATTGCATCGAAGGTGACATTGTCACCCTGAGTGAAGGCTTGACCATCACTGAACAAAGCGTCCTCTGCCCACTGAGAATTGGCGGTATCCCAAGTGAGATCGGCGGCGTAAGCGGCGGGGGCGAAGGCGGCGAAGCAGGCGAGGAGGGCGGCGCGAAGCGAGAGAGGCAGGTGAAGTTTCATATCTTGTGTGTAGGCAAATGAATGGGAGAGTGATGATGCTTAGACCCTCCCATCCTAGCGACTGTTGGGCGGGGCGTCAAGTTTTTTTCGGATGCGGCGGCGGGCAAAAGAGCGCACACGGGCGGGTGGCTGCATGCGCCAGCACAAAAAACCTGCGCGAAGCGCACACGCGCGCGCAGCGCGCAAAAGACAGCCTGCAAGCTCAGCTTGCCGCGGGTAGGAGTCCGAGGGAGGGGCGCGCAGCCACTCCCTCGGGGGGCCGCGAGCGAAGCGAACGGTTGCGGCGGGAGCGCGCCACAAGCGCGCCCACAAACGTACCGCTCCATGCGCCAGCAACACACGGCGTGCAGCAACATGCACGAGCAAGAAAAACGGGCAGCGCCCCAAAAGCAGTCAACCCCTGTTGGCTTTCACCAACAGGGGTTGTTGAATCCTGGCAGCGATCTACTCTCGCGGGACCTATCGTCCGACTACCATCGACGCGCCGATGTTTCACTTCCGGGTTC
>NZ_CALXNG010000052.1:0-4918 GCF_944389695.1 Candidatus Parakkermansia intestinigallinarum | reverse complement strand
CCGACAACAAACACCCGGAAATCTCAGCCAAGGCGCACGAACAACTCCTGCACCGCCGAGTCGACCTCCTGCTGCGAACCGGCAAAATACTGGTGGAAAGCATGGCCAACACCGATCGCATCATGCGCAACATGAAGCGCGTCGCGGCCTACCTCGGCATCCCCGACGAGAAGCTGCACCTCTACGTCAACTTCAACATGCTCATGGTCAACGTCAGCGACGGGGAATACTCCTTCTCGAAATTCCAGCGGGTCGACGCCCACAGCGTCAACATGGACGCCATCACCGAAGTGAGCCTGCTCTCCTGGCGCGCCATCGAACAAGACTACAGCCTCGAGCGCTACGAAGCGGAACTCGAATGCATCGCCCGCAGAAAGCGCAACTACAGCCCCCTGCAAATCGCCATCGGCGCCGGCTTTGCCTGCGGCGGCTTCTGCATCCAATTCGGCTGCGACTGGGTCGCCTTTCTGTACGCCTCCCTCGCCGCCCTCATCGGCATGACCGTGCGCTCGAAATGCAATGCCGGCGGCCTCAACCCCTACATAGGAATCGGCCTCGCCGCCTTCGTCGCCACCCTCGTTGCCTGGGCCACCACCTTTCTGCCCGGCAGCTGGACGAGCACACCGTGGCATCCCCTGCTCGCCTGTGCCCTCTTCATCGTGCCGGGCGTCCCGCTCATCAACTTCGTCGATGACATGATCAGCGGGCACACGCAAATCGGCATCATCCGCGCCGTCAACACCCTGCTCATCGTCTCCGCCATGGCCTTCGGCATCGCCTTCGCCGTGAGGCTCTGCGACATCGGCAACTTCTTCCCGACCATCAGCATGGTCCCGCACCACGCCTACTGGGAATACGCCTTGGCGGCAGCCATCTCGGCCATCGGCTTCTCCATGATCTTCAACATCCCGCGCCGCCTTCTCCCGGTCGTGGCCATCGGCAGCATCCTCGCCGTCTGCACGCGCAACTACGTCAACCTCGGCCCGAGCACCGACAACATCGGGCTCGACATGGGCATTGCGGCGGGCTCCTTCATCGGCTCGGCACTCGTGAGCCTCATCGCCATCAAAGCCGTTCACTGGTTTCACGTACCCAACCACGTCCTGACCATCCCCTCCGTCATCCCCATGATACCTGGCGTCCTGATGTATCGCATGCTCTTCGGTCTCATCAGCAACCACGTCGACACCCTCGAGCATGTCACCCCGATTCTGCGAGCCGTCGACAGCGGCATCACCTCGGGGCTCGTCATCATGGCCATCGCCCTCGGCGTAGCGCTGCCCACCATCCTCGGTCGCCGCTACATAGCCGCCGCCAAACAGCGCCGCCTCAAAGCCATGCTGCGCGAACGCCAAGCCAACGGCAAATACCTGCAGTGGTGAACAGCCCCTCGGCGCTCAGCAGGCCCGAGCACCGACAAAGCCCTGCGGTCAGCAGCAGCGCACGCGAGCAATCAACGCCCCCTCGGCGCAACGCGAGACGCCCCTCGCACCAGCGCCCGAACATACAACAACGCGCCGCAGACAACCCCCGCCGGAGCCGATACCCCCGGCCACCCCGGCAGCAGCGGCCCTGCTCCGCCGCGCTCCGGGAAAAGCGCGCCGCAGCGGCAAAAAATCCGTTCGGAGCCTCGCCGCGAAGCTGTTTAAGCTTGCACAAAATGCGGCAACATGGTATAGCGGACGGCGGCAGCCGTGCTGCCACCAAGCTCAACGCACATTGCCATGGAAGAAGTCCTCAAAAACCCGACTTTCGTGCTCTTCGCCATCCTCTTTCTCGGCTTGGCCCTGGGCAATATCCAGTTCAAAGGAATCTCACTGGGCAGTTCCGGCGTTCTGTTCGTCGCCTTGGCCGCCGGACACTACGGGCTGAAAGTCCCCGACGGCGTCACCGGCATCGGCACCGCGCTCTTTGTTTACTGCGTGGGTCTCGGCGTCGGCAACCGCTTCTTCGCCACCCTGCGAAGCAAGGGCAGCAGCCTCGTGCTGATCTCCGTCGTCGTCGTCGGAACAGGCTGGCTCGTCACTTGGTTGCTGTCGTCGATGTTCTCCATCGAAGGCTCGGTAGCCGCGGGTCTCTTTGCCGGTGCCTGCACGAGTACGCCCGCCTTCGCGGCCGCTCGCGAAGCCCTCACGGGGCTTGACACCTCCGGGCTCGACATCGGCTACGGCGTTGCCTACCCCTTCGGCGTCATCGGCGTCGTTCTCTTCGTGCAACTCCTGCCGCGCCTGCTGCGCAAGGACCTCAACACCGTCCCCTCCAACGAGTCCGGCGCCAAAGACATGCACAAGATCATCCGCCGCGTCGTCACCATCACCCGCCCCGACATCTACGGGCGCAACATCGGCGAGTTCTGTGAAGAAGCCCACTTCAACTGCCGCGTCACCCGCTCGGTAAAAGAGGGCGTGCTGCACCCGCTCCAGCCCGAAGACTGCTTTGCGGAAGGCATGCAGGTCTTCCTCGTCGGCGAGCGCGCACAAGTCGAGCACGAAGCCCTGATGCTCGGCGAAATCGACCCGAAGCAGCAGCACCCGCGAGCCTTCGGCGATGAGACCTCCGAGCTCATCATCCTCAACAAGGACATGTGCAACAAAACGCTCGCCGAACTCGACCTGCTGAGCAAATACGGCATCACCATCTCGCGCATCACCCGCCTCGGCAACACCTTCGTGCCCGTGGGAGAAACCGAAATCATCCGCAACGACGTCTGCAACGTCGTCGGTGCGCCCGAATCCATCAAACAATTCGCCAAAGACTGCGGCCACCGCTGCACCGCCATCAACGCCACGGACATCCTCTCGCTGACGGGCGGCGTCGCCCTCGGCATCATCGTGGGCAACATCACCATCGGCATGGGCAGCTCCGGCGGCTTCAGCCTGGGCATGGCCGGCGGCCCGCTCATCGTCGCACTCATTCTCGGTCACTTCGGCAAGATCGGCCCCATTGCCGGCTACATGCCGCGCCCGACCCGCGTTCTGCTCATGGAGTTCGCCCTGATGATCTTCTTGGCGGGCGCCGGCGTATCCGGCGGCGAAAAGCTGGTGGAGACCCTGCAAGAACAAGGCGTCATGATGTTCCTCGTCGGCGTGGCCATCACCCTCGTTCCCATGCTGCTGGGCTACATCTTGGCCACAAAAATGCTCAAGCTGCCTCTGCCCGAAACCCTCGGTGCCATCTGCGGCGCCATGACGTCGACGCCGGCACTCGGCGCCATCACGGCCAAGACCGACCGCCAAGAACCCGTCATCTCGTACGCCACGGCCTACCCGGCAGCCCTGCTGCTCATGACGATTCTGGCCAAACTGCTGCTCTCCATGCTGTAAGGACCTACCGCACGGGGAGCCGCCACAGCTCTTCCTCAGGCGGGCGAAGCCGATCGGCTTCGCCCGTTTTTTTTGGACTTTGCGGCAAAAAAACGTAAATTTGGCTTGCCATTCACGCGAAAGAAGAGTAGAATGCGCGACCGCAACCCCGCAGTGATGCGGTAATGAACCTTTACAACACACTCAAGAGATATGTCCAAGCATTCCACACTCAAGGCCACTGGTACCGTCGGCGGTAAGCGTTCTGTCCTCAAGCGCTTCGAGCGCGTCAAGCTCATGAAGGAGCGCGGCCAGTGGAAGCAGGGTCAGAGCCCCATCGGCCTTCCCAAGACGAAGTTCGAATCCTGATCGCGTCCCCGCTTATCTGTGGGTCTCCGCAACGACTTTCCGAAGCCTCCCGGTGAAAGTTACCGAGAGGCTTCTTTCATCTTCTCTCGGGGCGACTCAGCCCCCCTTTTCATTCTTCTGCATTTTACCTCCCCATGACACAAGAGAGCAACTACCCGGCAGCACCGGAAGGCAGCGTTCGCCTCAACAAATTTTTGGCCTCCTGCGGCTATGAATCGCGGCGTGCGGCCGATCGCATCATCGCCGAAGGGCGCGTCGAAGTCAACGGCAAAGTTGTAGACACCCCCGGCCTGCGCGTCATGCCGGGCGACTTCGTCAAAGTCGACGGGCGCCACGCGACGCCGAAGGAAGAGATTGTGCTGCTGCTCAACAAGCCGCGCGGCTACGTATGCAGCCGCGACGCGCAGGGTGCCGCGGGCACCGTCTACGACCTCCTTCCGCCGAAATACCGCTACGCCAACTACGTCGGCCGCCTCGATGCGGACAGCGAAGGGCTTCTCATCTTCACCAACAACGGCGAACTCGGCCAGAAAGTCGGGCATCCCGGCGGCGGCATCGAGAAAGAGTACTGGGTCACGCTCGATCAAGCCTTCGACAACAGCGTCCTCATCCAGCTCCTCAAAGGCGTGCGCATTCCGGAAGGACAGGCGAAAGCAAAATACGTCTCGCGCCTCTCGGCGCGCCGTGCCTGCGTCGTGCTCGAGCAGGGCCTGAAGCGCCAAGTGCGCCAGATGTTTGCCTGCCTGGGGCTGCGCGTCCGCAAGCTCGTGCGCGTGCGAATCGGCTCCCTCTGGGGCGGCGACCTCGAGCCCGGGCGCTGCGAACTGCTCAGCGCTGAGCAACTCGCTCTCCTCACCGTCAACCCGCGCCGCCGCAAGGGCATGATCGGCGCCAAACAGGCCTTCAAGCCGAAGGCAGCGCAACCCGGCACCGCCCCGACAGACGAGCCCGATGACGACGAAAACTACGTCTTTGACCCCGCAGACTTTGAAACCGAACAAGAAGCACTCGGGCAGGGCACCAAGTTCGACGACAGCGAAGCCTTCGAACCCGAGCGCGAAAACAGCCGACGTCCCTTCGGCCGAGCCCCGCGCAACGCCCGCGACAGCCACTACGGCAGCGAGCGCAGCTTCGGCGACAAGCGAGCCTTCGGCGACCGCGGTGAACGCAGCTTCGGCGGCAAGCGAGCCTTCGGCGACCGCGGTGAACGCGGCTTCGGCGGCAAGCGGCCCTTCGGCGACCGCGGT
>NZ_CALXNG010000051.1:0-8508 GCF_944389695.1 Candidatus Parakkermansia intestinigallinarum | reverse complement strand
TGGGAGGCAAGACCTGGGGAGTCAGTTTTTTGTTTGCCGGAGGCCACGTTGTGGATCAACAAAACTGCTCGAGACCCCGGCTTTCGGAGGCGCTCAGGGCGAGAGGGGCACGACCCAGAGGCTGCCGAGAGAAAGCCAGATCGGCAGGGTGATGAAGGAGACGGCCGTCGTCGCCAGCAAGACCTGTGTGCCGACCTCGGGCACGCCGCCGAAGCGCTTGGCGAGGATGACGGGGACGACGGCGCTGGGGATGGCGCTCTGGATGACCATGATGCGTTTGATGAGGGGATCGACGGGCAGCAGCCAAGCCAGCAGCAGGATGGCGGCCGGGGCAATCAGGAGGCGAGCCAGCACGCCGGAGATGAGCATGCGGGGCTGCCAGACGAAGTGACGGCTGAGGTCGTACATGGAGCAACCGAAGAGGATGAGGCAGACGGGGGTGGCGACGTTGCCGATCATCTCGGCGGCTTTCATGACGGGGGGCTGGGCGACGTAGCTGCCCAGTCCGCTCCAAGCGAGCGCGAGCGAGAGGCAGACGGCGAGCAGGGGGCCGCGCAGCAGCATGCCGAGCCGCAGCCCGGTGGCGCCGCCGCAGACGAGGATGACGCCGAGGCTCCATACGAAGATTTCGCAGCCCATGTTGTGCACGAAGAGTACGCCCATGGTCGGGTCTCCCGGAGCCGAGAAGAGCATCTGGATGATGGGGATGACGTAAAAGGCGTAGTTTTGGACACCGGCGGTGAGGCTGAAGGTGCGGAGGCCCGTGCCGATGCGCAGGCGCAGCGCTTTGGCGACCAACCATGCGACGAGGACGCCGACGAAGAGCTCCAAAAAGCCGCAGGCGAGGGCTTGGAGGGAGAAAGACACGGAGCTGACGGTGGGGTTAGCCTCCGTCACCATGTATTTCATGATGTTGTAGAAGATGAGGCAGGGGTAGCCGACGTCCATGGCCAGCTGCATGATGGGGCCGTCGTGCTCCGGTGCAAGGGAGCCTTGGCTGCGCAGGCGGTAGCCGATGGCGAAGAAGACAAAGACGGGTATCGTCGAGAGAAAGGAGTTGGCTATGAGTTCCCACATACGACAAAATCAGGGATTGGCAGGGGGTTTCTCGGGCTTCGCGCAGGCGGAGGGACGCAGCCGAGTTTCCGCTCGGGCCATGAGGAGGAAGGCGAGCCGTGAGGCAGGACGGCGGCTCCGTCGACAAGTGAGCCGGGTGCATCCGCCCGACGAGGGCTCGCCGTCACGCCGCCACGCTTTCATGCGGTCACGCTGTCACACAGTCATGCGGTCACGCTGTCTCACGGTCAGGCGGTCAGGCGGCCTCACGGCCTCGCAGCCTCGTAGCCTCATGGTCTCGCGGACTCACCCTCTCGGAAGCATCGCGGTCTCGGGGAAGGCGGGGCTGCGGAGCGACGGACGAAGCGACGGGCGAGGCAGGAAGGCTCGAGCCTTGTGCGTCGGCGCTGCGGCAGAGCATCGCGGAGCTCGCTGCGGGCGCTCGCCCGCCGAAACGGGTTGGTGTTTCCCCGTCTCGGCGGGCGGCGACGGCCGCGCGTGATCTTTATTCGCCGAGCACGCCGGCAAGGGTCTGGGCGACGCCTTGGAAGGCGGCGGCGACGCGGTTGTGGCCGGGGTCTTCGAGAGCGACGGGGCGACCTTCATCGCCGCAGGCGCGCGTTTGGATATCGAGCGGTATTTTGCCCAGCAGGGGGACGCCGAGCTTCTGAGCCTCGCGCTCGCCGCCGCCCTCGCCGAAGATGTTGTAGACGAGCCCGTCGCTGGGGCAGACGAAGTAGCTCATGTTTTCAATGATGCCGAGGATGGGTGTCTCCACGCGGTTGAAGAGCCCCACGGCCTTGCGTGCATCAATGAGCGCCACCTCCTGCGGCGTCGTGACGATGACGGCACCCGCCAGATCGACGGTCTGGACGATGGTGAGCTGGATATCGCCCGTGCCCGGGGGCATGTCGAGGATGAGGAAGTCGAGGCCGCCCCAGTCGACATCGCGCAGGAACTGCTGAACGTAGCGGGTCGCCAGCGGGCCGCGCACGGCGACGGGAGAAGCTTCGTCGATCATGAGGCCCATCGAAAGGAGCTTGACGCCGTGGGCTTCAACGGGGAGAAACTGCTCTTTGTCACTGCAGCCCGGGCGCTCCTTGGTGCCGAACATGAGGGCCATGGACGGGCCGTAAATGTCCAAATCGAGCAGCCCGGTGCGGTAACCGAGGCGAGAAAGAGCCACGGCGAGGTTGGCCGAAACGGTACTCTTGCCCACGCCGCCCTTGCCGGAGGCAACGGCAATCACGTGTTTGACGCCCGGCACGCTCGACTTCCAGTCGGCGGGGTCATCGCTGACGGATTTCTGCTTGCGCGTCTGCGGCGCGTGGTGCTCGATGTTCACGTCGAGCTGCTTGACGCCCGGCAACTCCTTGACAACGCCCATGACGTTCTCGTAGATGTAGCGGGGCACATCGGCATTTTTACTCTCGACCACCAGGTCCACCACGACGGCACCCTCCGGCGAGACTGTCACGTTTTTCACGAGGCCGAACGATACGATATCGCGGCTGAAGCCCGGATACTTGACCGTTGTAAGGGCTGCGCGAACCAGATCCGGCGTCAAATTAGCATCACTCATATGCGTCTGGAATATGCGTCTGGAATGAGAAATCGGAACGGCATCCGTGCGGAGCAAGAGCCCCGCACCGCCGCGCGCCATTGTAGCACGGCGCCGCGCCGAGTTCAAGCGCAAGATTTAAGCTTGCAGCGAGGGGGGCGAAAGACTAGAATGGGACTCGGATATGGTGAAGAACATTCTCGTAACGGGCGGGACGGGCTTTGTCGGCTCGCACCTCTGCCGACGCCTTCTCGCCGAGGGCAACCGCGTCATCTGCCTCGACAACAATTACACGGGCTCTCCCGACAACGTCAGCGATCTCGCGGGGCAGGAGCGTTTCACGCTTGTTGAGCACGATGTCATTAACCCCTTTGACTGCCCCGAGAAACTCGACCGCATCTACAACCTCGCCTGCCCGGCCTCGCCGCCCTTTTATCAGGGTCGGCGCGCGATTTTCACGACGAAGACCTGCGTGCTGGGGATTCTGAACATGCTCGAGCTGGCCAAGCGCGACGGCGCCCGCATTCTGCAGGCTTCGACCTCGGAAGTCTACGGCGACCCGAAGGTGCACCCGCAGGTTGAGAGCTACCGAGGCAACGTCAATCCGAACGGCATTCGCGCCTGCTACGACGAGGGGAAGCGCTGTGCGGAGAGTCTCATGTTTGACTACCACCGCCACGAGGGTGTCGACATTCGCGTCATTCGCATTTTCAATACCTACGGCCCGTCGATGAACCCGCAGGACGGGCGCGTTGTTTCAAACTTCATCTGTCAGGCGCTGCGCGGCGAGGATATCACGATCTACGGCGACGGCAGCCAGACGCGCTCCTTCCAGTACATCGACGATCTCATCGAGGGGATGCTGCGCATGATGGAGAATGAGCGCGGATTCACCGGCCCGGTCAATCTCGGCAATCCTGGTGAGTTCACCGTGCGCGAGCTGGCCGAGATGGTGCTGCACAAGATTCCGGGCACGGGCAGCCGCTTGGTCTTCAAGCCTCTGCCGGCGGATGACCCGGCGCTGCGCCGCCCCGATATCAGCCTTGCCGGCGAACAGTTGGGCTGGGCGCCGACGATTCCGCTCAACGATGGGCTCGACAGGACGATCGCCTACTTCCGCCGCAAGCTCGCCCTCTGAGCCTCCGACCCGGCCCGCAGGGCACGGCTCGCAACGCCCCGCCCGCAAGGGCGCGGCAAAGCGACGGCACGCCTGAGCAACACCACAGGCGCGGCGGCGCGATGCGCGAAGCGCTCGCCGAGAGCTCAGGGCGCCATGCGGCTCTCAAACTGGCGGAATTGGATGGCCTCGTAAAGGTCGGCGTCCGTCAGACCGTCGCGCCCGCCCAAGTCCGCAATGGTGCGGGCGACGCGCAGGATGCGGTCGAAGGCTCGGGCGGAAAGCCCCAGCCGCCGCACGGCTTCGAGCAGCATCTGCTGCTGCGTCAGACTCAGCGGGCAGCAGCGCCTCAGATCGCGCCCGCTGAGGCGGGCATTGCAGCGAATGGAGCTGCCGGCGTAGCGGCGATGCTGACGCTCGCGAGCCTCGAGCACGCGTCGGCGTATGGAGGCGCTGTTTTCGCCGTCAGCCTTGTGCAGCAAGCTCTCCGGGTCGACGGGCGGCACGTCGATGAGAAGGTCGAAGCGATCGAGCAGAGGGCCGGATATCTTGTGCAGGTAGCGCGAGACCTCGCCCGGGCGGCAGCGGCAAGCGCGGCGAGGATCCCCGAGGTAGCCGCAGGGGCAGGGATTCATCGCGGCGACCAGCATGAAGTCGCAGGGAAAATCCATGGTTCCGGCAGCCCGCGAAATCGTGACATGCCCGCTTTCGAGCGGCTGGCGCAGCGTCTCGAGCGTGCGGCGATGAAACTCGGGCAGCTCGTCGAGAAACAACACCCCGTTGTGCGCCAGCGAGACCTCGCCCGGCGATATATTGCTTCCGCCGCCCATCAGCCCGACGTCCGAAATCGTGTGGTGCGGCGCACGGAAGGGGCGCTGCCGCAGCAGACCGCCCGCGCGGGGCAGCAAGCCGCAGACGGAGTGTATCTTGCTGCTCTCCAGCGCTTCCTCGCGCGTCAGCGGCGGCAGAATGGACGGCAGGCGAGACGCCAGCATACTCTTGCCGCTGCCGGGGCTGCCGCACAGCAGCACATGGTGACCTCCCGCAGCCGCAATCTCCATCGCCCGCCGAGCGTAAGGCTGCCCCTTCACGTCCGCGAAATCGGGCCCGCCGCTTGCATCGGGGGCAAAGCTCTGCGCCTGCGTCGTCTCAAAGCGCTCGGGCTCCAGCAGCAGATCCCAAGCATCGCGCAGCGAACGCACGCCGTACACGCGAATGCCGTCCACCACGGCCGCCTCGGCGGCGTTCTCCTCAGCCACCATCAAATAGGTGCGCCCGGCATCGCGCGCCGCCATAGCCAGCGACAAAATCCCGCGCACCCCGCGCACCATGCCGTCCAGAGCCAGCTCCCCGATGAAACTCCAGCGCTCGGGATGCAGCGGCACACGGCGCCGAAAGGGCTCCGGCACATTGCGGTGGTTGATCTGGTAGGCCATCTCCAGCCCGAGAGCAATGGGCAAATCAAAACCCGGCCCCTGCTTCTTAACGTCGGCAGGCGCCAGATTCACCGTCACCACCATCCCGGCCGGGAGAAAAAAACGGCAGTTGCCCAAGGCGGAGGTGACGCGCTGCACACTCTCGCGCACGGCCGCATCAGGCAGGCCGACCACACTGATGCGGCCGGCATCCTCCACCTGATGGGCATCAACCTCCACCTGCACCTCAAAGCCGTCAATGCCGGTGACGGCCGCCGAGTGCAAGCGCGTGATCATAGGCTTGAGTCAAGCCGGCTTCAGGTGCCGGGCTGCGTGCGGAACTCCAGACGTTGCTCGGGGCAAGCGGGGCAGAAGCGGTAATGATCCGCCAAATCACCCACATAGCTCGAGCTCGTCGCGGAAGACGAATTGCACGAGCGGCAGCGATTGATGGAGGACTCAGCGGGCACGCACGGCGTCTGCGCCACCTGTTGCTGCTGGCAAGAAACGGAGAGAGTCGCCAAAACGGCGGAGCCCATCAGAGAGAGGTATTTCATAGCGGAAGGTGTCATGATTGTGTTGACTGTAACATGAGCCGCAGGATCCTGCAAGCAAAAAAGGGACCCCTCCCGCATTTCTTTTCCGGCGTCGCCCCGAGCCGCACTCCGACCCGAAAGCTCCCCCGCCGGAACGGCCTTCGCGCCCGAAACAACGCCCCGCACGCTCCGGCCTCACTTCACCGTCACGCGAGAACCCACTTCGAGCTTATCGTAGAGAATGCGGCAGGCTTCAACGGGCACGCGCACACAGCCGTGAGACTTGCTGTCGCGGTGCACCTGACCGACGTGCATACCGATACTGCCGTTGAATCGCATCCAGTACGGCATGCTCGCGCCTCGGAAAGTCGTACCGGCCGGGCGCGCGCGGCGTGAGTCCGCATCGCCCTGAACGACGCGCCCCGAGGCATCGACAAATGAACCGTAGAGCGTCGAATGGTGATCGCGAATCTTCTCCGTGATGCGGAAAGTGCCGCGCGGCGTTTCATGTCCGCCGACGCGCCCCGAGCACACCGGGAAGTCCATCGCGATCTCATCATTGATGTAGAGCCGCCCTCGCTGCAATGCGAGCAAAATCTCGACGCGCGAATTCTTCGGATCGTAGCGATTCAGCGCCGCCCCGCGCCAGATATCTCGGCTCGTGCGATAGTTCGGGCTGGCGATGAAAGACTCGAACGTGGAGGGAACCCGCTTGTTTTTTGCCAGTCTGTCGAGGCGGTCGCCCTCGCTCTCATAGTGGCGCCGCAGATCGTCCGGAGACTGCGAGCAGGAAGAGGCGAGCAGCGCAAGCGGCACAAGCAGCGCCGTCCATCGGCAAAAATGCGGGAATCGTTTCATGGCGTCAGATGGCTGTGTGGGAAAGAGGATGAAGCGGACACGAACTCAGCAGCGATAAGCCTCAAGGCGGGCCGCGAACTCGCGCGGCAGAATCGCCTCGACAAGAGCATCATTGCCCTCATACTCGGTGCTGATCACCTTGCCGTCGCGGTGCATGATGGCGATAATGCGACTCTCGGCCATGGGAATGCGGTAACGCGCCGTCGAAACACGGTGCGAGAGCATCTCGGTGCAGGCGCTCAGCAACTGCTCGCGGCCCTCATCGCGCAGGACACTCATACTCAGGCAGGGCACATCCGTCTTGGCCGAGAGCGCGGCCAGAGTCGACTCGCGCTGCTCCTCGGGGATGAGATCCGTCTTATTCCAGACGACGACCATGGGCTTATCCGCCGCGCCGAGACTCGCGAGCACCTCGCAGGTCGTCTCATAGTGCCGCAGCGCCTCGCAATCGCTCGCATCGACCACCTGAATCAAAAAGTCCGCCAACGTCGCCTCTTCGAGCGTCGACTTGAAAGCCTCGACAAGGCGGTGCGGCAGGTTGCGGATGAAGCCGACGGTGTCCGTCAGGACGAGAGGCTGACCGTCGGGCAGCTCAATCTTGCGGCTGGTCGTCTCCAGCGTCGCAAAGAGAATATTTTTGGCCAGCACGTCGGCTCCGCTCATCAGATTGAGCAGCGACGATTTGCCGGCATTCGTGTAACCGACGATGGCCGCCGTCGGAATCCCTTGGCGCTTGCGCTCCTTGCGCTGCGTACTGCGCTGGCGGCGCACCACCTCAAGCTCGGCGCGAATCGCCTCAATACGCTCGTGAGCGAGACGGCGATCGACCTCAATCTGCTTTTCGCCCTCGCCTCGGGCCGCCGCGCCGCCGCCTTTTCCGCCGCCGGAACCGCCGCGCTGGCGGTCGAGGTGTTTCCACATACCCGACATGCGCGGAAGCGCGTACTGCATGCGGGCGAGATCGACCTGCATCACAGCCTCGCGCGTCCGGGCGCGCTGCGCGAAAATATCCAGAATAACCTCCTCGCGGTCAATCACAGTCACATTGAGCAGCTTCTCCCACTCGCGCTGCTGGGAAGGCGTCAGCAGATTATCGAAAATGACACAATCCGCACCGAGCTCCTGCGCCTTGGCCTGAATCTCCATAGCCTTGCCGATACCGCAGAGATACTTAGCCTGCACCTCACGGGTAAACTCAAGCATCGTACCGACGATACCGATACCGAGATTGCTCACCAAATCCTGCAATTCGGCCAGCAGAGCTTGGCGTTCGCGGCGGGAATCGCCGGGCATACCCAGAGCAACCAGCAGGGCATGCTCGACCATATCGGGTTTTTCTCGGATTTCAAATGACATAGGGCCTCCTCGGGTTAATGAGAAACGATAAAGAGAAACGGGGCGTTGCTGAAGGCGACGTCGGCACAGGGGCTCAGAGGCTCACGGGCAAGGTGAGCTTGGCCGCAGGGGGCTCAGTTAAAGGAGCGGGACGAATCCACGGGCGAACCGTAGAGCAAATCGCGATCATACGAATTGCAATTGCAGCTCCCGCAGGAGCTGAGAGCCCCGGCCGTGAGAGCCCCGACGAGAAGCAGCAGCGTCGTTTTCATGCGCTCTATTCAAACGCAAAACGTGTCGAAAAGCAAGACAAAAGCCCGCACAAGAAGTCTAAAATGAGCTTGCGCGTAAAAAAATGCTTGCCAAGACTCCTGCTCTGCCGTATAATGCGCGCGCAGTCATGCTGCACAGATGGTGAGCATAGCTCAGTGGTAGAGCCCCGGATTGTGGTTCCGGTTGTCGTGGGTTCGATCCCCACTGCTCACCCTGCGCGGTTTCTTCAGCAATGAGGAAACCGCGCAAATCTTTTTATACACAAGCGCCGCAATATCATGGGTCAAGCGCAAAGTGTGGGGTCAAGCGCAAAGTGTGTGGAAACCGCATATCAGACCACCGAGTGAGCCACCGCTG
>NZ_CALXNG010000050.1:0-8583 GCF_944389695.1 Candidatus Parakkermansia intestinigallinarum | reverse complement strand
AAGAACATCTGCGAGGTCTTCGGCTCGGACGGTTACATCAAGACGGCCTACACCTACACGCCCTACGGCTCCGTGACGGCCACGGGCAATGTCACGCAGCCCATCCGGTGGAGCAGCGAATACAACGACACAGAGCTCGGCCTGGTCTACTACAACTACCGTCACTACAACCCGGCGGATGGAAGGTGGACGGGGCGGGATTTTATCTCTGAAAGCTTGTGCTTGTATGATTATGTTTATTCATCACCTCTAGTTTTTACGGATACGTTAGGTTTGAAGAGCTTCGCTATTGACGAGGATCAATGTACAATTACTCTGAAACTGAGATATGATGTAGACGGAGGAGCGGAGAACCAGACACATGCAAACGAGGCAATACGACAAATTCTTGCCGTATGGAATCAAACGAGTATACGTATGTATCCGCAAGCAATGAAGCCTCATAAGAGAAAACGAAAGTGCTGCCCTTGTAGAACTCAGGGATTCTTACCCCTTGTGAATTTCCGGAAGTCGGAAAGCTCTGCATCATATGATGTCAAGTTCATCTTCTTTGCTGAAACCTATAAGGGGAAAAGTACAAGCTTTGGTTACCCGATTAGAGGTTTTTCCAATAGCGTGATTAAAGCGAGGCCAGGAGAATACGGGCATATACACATTAAACTATCGCACTTGTATGATTCTCAACCTCGAAATGTTGCACCGAAGCACACTGCTCCGCATGAATTTGGTCATGCGTTGGGATTGATGCATCCCGGTCAAGAAATTATCAAGGGACCCA
Source organism: Candidatus Parakkermansia intestinigallinarum (assembly GCF_944389695.1). Lineage (NCBI taxonomy): Bacteria > Pseudomonadati > Verrucomicrobiota > Verrucomicrobiia > Verrucomicrobiales > Akkermansiaceae > Candidatus Parakkermansia > Candidatus Parakkermansia intestinigallinarum. Next base: position 7,805 of record NZ_CALXNG010000050.1, on the reverse strand, counting down.
TTCGTGTCAATTACGGGGAGAAGGGACCGTACATGACGGGGAGCAAAGAGAAGCCTGTTACCAGTGGGGCTAGGTATGCGTACATTGGCTGGGATATCTGGAACCGTTGGGTTAACGGAGAAACTGACTTAATGGGTCTAGGGCTGGCAATGCGAGCGTTCTACTTTGAGCATTGGTACAAGAAATTGAACTCCAAATACAAGGGGTGTCGTTATAACGCTAAATGTCAATAAATAATATGAAACTAATCGTGATGACTATAGGGATGCTGGAGTTGTTCTCAGCAGTGGACTTTCCCTCAACCGCTACTGCCACATCTATGCATGCTCCAGCAGAACGCGAGCCCCGCGCCTCTGAAATGAGAGGAGCCCGAAGTCTGCTGAAAGCTGCCTCACACGGGGACGTCTCACGCGTACACCAGTTGCTGGAGCGTGGTATTTCCGCCAATGCCCGCGATTCCGAGGATCCCGAAACCCCGCTTTACGCGGCGGCAGAGGGCGGTTCCGCCGCCTGTGTCGAGGCTTTGCTAAAAGCCGGAGCCCTCGTGAATGAGGAGGTGTGGTGGGACGGCGGCGATCCGATCACCTGCGCGACGGCTCTCACCGTCGCTGCGGAGGAGGGGCACGCGGACTGCGTTCGCGCCCTCCTCTCCGGCGGTGCCGACGTCAACTTCCTCTGTCTCGAGGATGAGCTCGGGGGCTCAGCCCTGCATCTGGCCGCCAACGCTGAAGTGATGCGCCTGCTGCTCGACGCCGGCGGCAATCCCCGTTTGGTGAACCAGTTCGGCGATACCCCGCTCCACCGGGCTCACGACGCTGCCTGTGCACGCCTGCTCCTGGAGGCGGGGGCGGAGCCTGATGCCGTGAACAAGGCCGGAGACACGCCGCTGCTCGCCCTCCTCAGTGCCGCTGAGGATGAGCGGGAGGCCGATGAGCCGATGCCCGGACTCTGCGAGCAGGTGCAGACTCTGCTGGCGGGCGGCGCCGATCCGGCGGCTCGCGACCGCCACGGGAACACGGCTCTGCACATCGCGGCACGTCTGGGCGATCTGCCCGTGCTGCGCCTGCTGCTGGATGCCGGTGCCGACGTGAAGGCGAGCAACGGCGACGGCGCCACCCCGCTGCATCTGGCGCGGGTGGCCGGGCAGGATGCTGCCGCCCGCCTGTTGCTCGAGCGGGGGGCAGAGGCGGGGGCGCAGGACAAGTCGGGACTCACGGCAGACGAGAGCGCGCAGCAGCATCAAGCGGATGCCGCCCTGCTGGCGGCGGCCGCATCCGGCGATGCGGAGGCGCTTCGCCGAGCGCTGGACGCCGGGGCGAACCCGCAGGCCGGGGATCCGAAGCAAGCTCCTTGGACCTGTCCGCTGATGGCGGCTGCTGTGAACGGTCGAGAGGACTGTGTCCGCCTGTTGTTGGATGCCGGGGCCTCAGCTCAGAGCTGCGACGGGCAGGGCAACACCCCGCTGCATGTGGCTGCTCAGCGTGGCGACATCGCCTCTGCACGCCTGCTGTTGGCGGCCGGTGCCCGCACTGATGTGCAGGGCTCCCTCAGACGCACCCCCCTTCACGTTGCAGCCGCGCGCGGCGATGCCGCCATGGTACGTCTCCTGTTGGAAGCAGGCAGCAGCTCGGGCACGCAGGACTACTACGGCTGCACACCTCTGCATCTTGCCGCTGCCGCGGGAAACAAGCCGACCGTCGAGTGTTTGCTGGCGGCGGGGGCGGATCCGAAGGCGCTCGACCAGATGGAAGCCACCCCGCTGCATGCCGCCGCCGAGCAGGCCGCTGACCTGAGCGTGATGGACAGCCTGCTCGCCGCCGGGGCCGAAGTCGACGCGCAGGATGCGACGGGGGATACCCCCTTACATCGAGCTGCCCGCAAAGGGCGGGAGAAAGCCTGCCGTGCGCTGCTATCTCGAGGGGGCAATCCCGAGCTGAAAAACAATGAAGGGAAAACGCCTCAGGATGTCTTCGGGGAACAGGCTCTGTAAACCTGTAGACGTCTGATCGGAGGGCAATGCTGGCATGAAGTCGGTAGTTTTTAGACGCGAGATCCAGTGTGCTTTCCCGCGGCGTTTACCTTGACAATCGAAAAGATAGCCCATCCATGCCCACCGCCGAGCTTTCGGCGGTGGGCATTTGCCTTCCGGCGGAGCGTCTTCGGGAGCTCGAGTAGAGAAGGGGAGCGCGGCGGGCTCCCGATGTCGCGAAAACCAAAGACCACGGCTTGACAAGCACGCAGGTTGTCGCTTATGTTAACGATAACACCATGGCACGCCTGCACACAGAAACCATCCCCACCTCCACCCTCGCGGCCACCGCCCGGGTCGTGGATGGCTTCGTCACCACGCAGACCGACCATCAGGGCATCACCAGTTCCTTCACCCGAGCTTACACCGTTACAGGTGTCACGCTGACTGCCACGGACGGCCGCGGCAACACCACGACCACGCACACCGACCTCGCCGGGCGCAGCATCAGCAGCACCGACGCCGCCGGCAACACTACCACCACGGTCTATGACGAGGACTTCGACCAGCCCTCCGTCATCACCAACGCCCAGGGCAAAACCTCCTGCTACAAATACGACCTGCGAGGCCGCAAAGTCGCCGAATGGGGCACCGCGATTCAGCCGGCTCTCTTCGGCTACGACGACGCCGACAACCTGACCGCGCTCACCACCTTCCGGGCCGACAGCGGCGACATCACCACCGACCCGAGCGAGCGCACGGACGGCGACACCACGACCTGGGCCTACCACCCCGCCGCCGGTGTCGAACTCAGCAAGACCTACGCGGATAACTCGCAGGTCGTCAAGACCTACGACGCCTTTAACCGCTTGGCCACCGAGACCAACGCCCGCGGCATCGTCAAGACCCTGAGCTATGACGCCGCCACCGGCCGGCTCACCGGCATCAGCTTCTCGGATGACGAGACGCCGTCGCAGAGCTTCGCCTACAACATCCTCGGTCAGCTCACGCAGGTCACCGACGCCGCCGGCACGCGCACCATCGCCTACAACGAATACAGCGAGCTGCAGAGCGACTCCCTGGACTCCGGCGCCCACACGCACCTCGTCACCGAACTGCAGGACAGCTACGGCCGCAGCACCGGCTTCACCTACGCCCGCTCCGGCTCCACGCAGTTCACCACGAGTGTGGGCTACGGCGAAGACGGCCGCATCGCCACCGCCGGCTTCATGCACGGCGGCGTGAACCGTCAGTTCAGCTACGGCTACCTGAGCGGCTCTAACCTGCTGCACACCCTGACGCATCCGAACGGGCTCACGCTCACGCAGAGCTATGAAGAGCACCGCGACCTGCTCACCGACATGCAGTACCACCGCGGCAGCACCCTCGTCGTCGAGCGCAGCTACAGCGGAGACAAAGCCCCCGACGGCTGTAAGGGGGATTGGACAAATGCGCAGCATTTGCCCGAAGGGCGAGGAGCCGTGGGGCGGCTCCGAGTCACCCTCGGACGCCCGACCAACCGCAGCACCGCCCGCCAGGGCAGCGTGAAGAACGACACCTTCACGCACAACGACCGCAGCGAATTGGTCTCGGCCACCCTCGGCACGGACGCCTACAGCTACAGCTACGATAACATCGGCAACCGCAAGACGGCACAGGAAGCCGCGGAAGAAGCCACCGCCTACGACGCCAACAACCTGAACCAGTACACCGCGATTCAGGAAGGTACGGCAGAAGCCTTCGTCCCGACCTTCGATGCGGACGGCAACCAGACCAAGGTCAAGACAAGCACCGGCATCTGGAACGTCGTCTACAACGCAGAGAACCGCCCCGTGACCTTCACGAGCGAAGACGGCGCAACCGTCGTGGAATGCACCTATGATTACATGGGCCGCCGCCACACGCGCAAGATCACGGTCAACGGCAGCGTCACGAACTACCTGCGCTACATCTACCGGGGCTACCTGCAAATCGCGGCCATCAACGCCGTCAGCGGCGTCTTCCAGTGGTTCATCCTGTGGGACCCGACGCAACCCGTCGCCACGCGTCCGCTGGGCATCCGCAAGGACGGCACCTGGTACACCTACGGCTGGGATCTCACGAAGAACATCTGCGAGGTCTTCGGCTCGGACGGTTACATCAAGACGGCCTACACCTACACGCCCTACGGCTCCGTGACAGCCAACGGCAACGTCACGCAGCCCATCCAGTGGAGCAGCGAATACTATGATGCTGAACTGGGGCTTGTTTACTACAACTACCGTCATTATTGTTTAGAAATCGGTGCATGGCTGTCTAAAGATTCAATAGAAGAACAAGGAGGGTATAATCTATATACATACAATGCTAATCCTGTCGCCAACATTGATATAAAAGGGAATATTTTTATAGAAACAACAGTAAAAATACACCCTCAACTTGAGAGACCGCCTTACCCTGGAGTAGATGTTATTAGGCCTGAATCGGATAATTGGCAGTCTGTAGTAGATGCTATTGATTCAGATGTTTATTGTTGGCAATGTATAGGTCAGCTAAATATTAAAATACATGGAGACCCCTCCATGGCTATAATAACAAAAGAGACTCGGCGAAACCCAGAATACACAGGTGATGTAAATAGCGATAATGCTATGGTTATAAGCAATGTTAATCTAATAATAGATAAGCTTTTGAATCAAGAGTCGTTTTGCTCTGAATGTATTATATTCTTTTTGTCATGTAATACAGGCTTATCATCCTTTGTTCAACCAATTGCTAGAAAAACGGGTTGTATTGTTTATGCCCCTATGGGATATATCGCAGGTGATTTACATAACCCCATCGACTCAAAAATTGTTAGTGAGATTCAAGATCAAAGGCTACTTCCTTGTCCCGGAAGTAAGGATAATACGTTTAGGGTTTTTTATCCTGATGGAAGAGTACATGAGTACAACAATAGACCTAATTAATTAATATTTGAACATCTAGCACCTCCATATTTTATCTATAGATATTACATGGGGGTGTTAGATGTTTGATGAGAGAAAGGACATTGACAAACGACATGAAAAGTTATATTTTACTCATTTGTTTCATGACGGGGTGTATTTCTGATTCTAAAGAGGATGATTACAAATTGATAGAGGCGAGACATCATACACAATTATCTCTAATTGAATTATTAGGTGAGCAGATAAATTACCCTCTGCCGGTTCACGCGGAGCAGTTTATAATAGAAGAATTACATAATCCTGAGAATAAATATGAGAATGAGTTTGATACATATTTACGACCTATTTGCATATTGGAGAACCGCGAGTGCATTATTTATTTTTACCCATCTTATCAATCGTATATAAGCTTAAATGACGGAGGCAGTCATTATATTAGATATGCGCGGCTGCCTAGTTTTAATAAGTTTGTAAACGAACGCAAATTACCAGAAAAACTGTGGGAATATAGCGCACACGACGATTGTAATGAACAGCTTGTATATGAAATAAAGCAATTAATGTTGCACTTTTTGATGCATCCGCATACTCAATGAACCGCTATGTTAAAAAGCCAATATCTAGGAGATATGCGGCTTAAGGTATTCCATACAAAATAAAAACCCTCCCCATGTGCGCAGTTGAAGGAATCAACGGATTCCAACCCTAAGCGGGGGAGGTTATCTGCGGTCATTATACATGTAGTACAGAATTTGTCAAGGTGCGGATGGCGAAAAAAAGGGTCTGTTTCAGATCCGCTGAGGCTTTGAGCAGCCTCGGATGACAAAAAAAGTAGCAATTCAGCCTTGCTTGTCTTTGTAACACCCGTTACAAAGAGTTTATGCTAAAAGAACTATACAAGCAAAAAGGTTGGACTGCTACCAGCGCCATTGTCCTCAAAAATCGCGTCGATGTCAAGCTTACAATTGACCGAAGATACAATTTTTGTTGTCCCAAGTGTTGCAATCTCCTCCTAATACTCTCAAAGAGAGAGATTTACGTGCAAGATTCGCCCATCTTGAATAAGGAAGTCGGGCTCTACGTTGATGTCATACAAGGGTATTGTACAATATGTAAGCGCTATCACACGCTCAGACACCTGAGATCTGCCACCCCTCTTCCGGCTACACAGGGAGCTTCATGAGGCAGATGTCGCGCTTTCTTGTCCATGCCCCTGCGCGATTCCAGGAGAGAGTTCAACGTCTCTTACTCAACCATCTTGCGCATGGATAAGGAGGTGCTTCGCAACGACATTCCCAAGCCCAAAACGTCAAACATTCAAGGGATTCCGGTCGATGCGAAGTTCCTCGAATCACATCCAAGGCATGCGGGCGCTTTGATGAGTAATACCTTGCGCCAAGTGCGCTTCCTGCGCCTTCAAAGAGACCCTCTTTTACGATGAAGCGGGGAATAAGCCTTGCAATTCGCATGAAAAGGCTTATATTTTCCACGGGGGTTTGTTGATTTTTGTTCAACCTCGGCATACGGTTTGCCGGGGAAAAATCTAGCCTCCATTTTTTGTATACTCAAGCCGCAGTCAAAATGACTGCAGCTTGAAACATTGGGGCAGGTATGCATCCTACTCCGCCTCCGGGAACACGGAAAAGATCTTGTCGCTCACATGGATGTAGTCCGATTGGCCCTTGGGTTGATACCAGCCGGCATTCCAGGAATTCATCGGCATCGCCGCGACAATTTCCTGATGCTCATCCAAGAACTCGAGGAGGTAAAACACAGCCGGATTGATGATGATGCGGTCGCTGTAGCGCTCGGACCAAGGGCCGGCACTTCTCCATTCCTCCAAGAGGGCTCGTTTGGTGTCCGGGCTGAGGGGGTAGGTATAAGTCTCAACCTCCCCTCGGGAACGTACTTCCTTCTTTGTAATGCGGACGTACTCCGCGCGCTGCTCGACACGGGCGAGTTTTTTCTGAATGTCTGCCCATTCTGCCTCTGATACCTTTTTGAACTTCCAGAGCGGGTTCGGCTCGCTCCGTTTCGCGGCGGTTTCGGGTGCTCTTTCTTCACACTCGCCAGTGCTTGTTTCTTGGCTGAGACAAGATACCGATATGAGACACAGGAATCCGATAAGATATTTTGACATAGCTTTCATCTCGATAAAGAAATTCACGGTACTTACTTGAACGGCGCGGCCCCGCCAAATGTCACCCGCCCCACGGCATTTTTTTAACAACGCGACATTGTTTCGCCGCATCTCCGTTTCATCGCCCCCATCCGCATTTTCATCACCCGCAACGGGACGGCAAAAGCTCACAGACTCCCCCGAAACACGGAGCAACGAGCGGCCTCTGTTCCCGCCGGGCATTCATGCGTGCCCACCGGCCGGTCAGGCCGCCCGCCATCGCCGCCCGAATCGCTGCCCCGTGCACTCGACAAGCCGCAGGCGTCGCTTCTCGCAGCATCGGCGGGGCTCCATCCGCGGCCGAGCCCCGCCTCAGAGCAAGTTTCGCGCCTTTACTTCGATTTCGACATCATCCGCTGCGCCTGAGCCTCCCAACGCTCCATGGCTTTCGCCCTCAACTCGGCGAGCAGTTTCTCGGCGCCGGCTTCCGGGAAGGGATCCAAGCGGGCATAGAGCGCGGCCATGGCAGAAACCTTGCCGCGCTCTGCATCCACGCAAAGACAGCTAAAGCTCACGTACGGATCCCGAGGGAACTCATCTGTTCGGTTCGACTCATAGGCCTCGCGAACGAGCCGAGCCGCACGCTCAAAGCGATTCTCCGACAAGTTGTACCAGCGTCAAGCCAAAACGGCCGCTACGGCACCTGCCAAGCACACCTGTCCCAAAGTTTGAGCAGGGGGGAAAAGGGATGCAGTAATCATGCGGGTTGTCGGGCAAGGAGAGGGCA
>NZ_CALXNG010000049.1:0-9000 GCF_944389695.1 Candidatus Parakkermansia intestinigallinarum | reverse complement strand
GGATAAGGACGGCTCCACCCCTTTGCACCGGGCTGCATGGGAGGGGCACACGGACGTCGTCCGCCTGCTGCTGGCGGCCGGAGCGGACGTCGACGCGGAGAATACGAACGGCTGGACCTCGCTGAGCCTGGCTGTCTTATGTGGCCACCGAGACATCGTCCGCCTGCTGCTGGCGGCGGGAGCGGACGTCAACGTGAAGGATGAGAACGGCTACACCCCACTGCACGTGGCTGCCAAGGATGGTCACACGGACGTGGTGCGCCTGCTGCTGGAGGCGGGCGCGGACGTCGAGGCGGAGGATACGTACGGCTCCACCCCGCTGCACGTGGCTACCAGGGAGTGGCACACGGACATCGTCGATCTGCTACGGGCGCACGGGGCCAAGGTGTGAGCTGGGACGAGGTTGTGCGATCCTGTATCCGTGCCCCCGAGCCCGCAGCAAGCCGGCTCGGGGGCGTGTTGCTTCAAAGGAAAGCCAGCTCGGGCGTCCCTGCGCCGGCGGAAGAAGCGCCCGAGTATTCGGCCGGAGTGATTTTTCCCCTTGCGTGTCGTCTGTGTCTTCTTTCTGTGCTGCTGCATGCGCTTATTTTTTTGCCATCCGGTCGGCCTTTTGCTCTTGACAGGTCAGAGGTGGTCAGGTATTGTCTTATAAGGTGGTTTCAGTCTTCTTTCTTTTTCGGAAGAGAAGACACACATCAATCCCATGAACTAGTATATGAATACGCATCATACCACCACAAACTTACCCGGCTCGAATGATGATTCTGTTGCTCTCGCTCGGCAGCAGCTTGCAGAGCAGCATATTGAGCCGCCTCAATACGATGAGGGGTTGCAGTTTGCTTGCCGCAACGGCGAGTGTGAGTTAACACGGCTGCTGCTGGAAGTCGGAGCGGACGTCAACGCGAAGGGTAAGATGGGCTACACCCCGCTGCACCGGGCTGCCTGGAATGGTCACACGGACGTCGTCCCCCTGCTGCTGGCGGCGGGCGCTGATGTCAACGAGAAGGATAACTGGTGCAGCACCCCGCTGCACTGTGCTGCCTCGGGTGGTCACACGGACGTGGTGCGCCTGTTGCTGGAGGCCGGAGCGGACGTCGACGTGAAGGATGAGGGCGGCTTGACCCCGCTGCTCGGGGCTGCCATGTGGAACCGCACGGACTCGGTGAGCCTGCTGCTGGAGGCCGGGGCGGACGTCAACGCAAGAGTCGGTGGGGACGGCTGTGATGCAGGCTCCTCCCCGCTGCACCTGTCGGCTAGGAAGGGCTACACAGGCTTGGTGAGCCTGCTGCTGGAGGCCGGGGCGGACGTCAACGCAAAAATCGGTGGGGACGTCTGGAATGCAGGCTCCACCCCGTTGCACGATGCTGTCGGGAATGGTCACACGGACGCAGTGCGCTTGCTTCTGGAAGCCGGGGCGGACGTCAACGCAAGAGTCGGCGGGGACGGCATGGATGCAGGCTCCACCCCGCTGCACCTAGCGGCCAAGAAGGGCCACACAGACGCGGTTCGCCTGCTGCTGGAGGCCGGGGCGGACGTCAATGCGAAGGCGAAGAATAGGTGCGGCTGGATCCCGCTGCACTGGGCTGCCGAGAAGGGTCACACGGACATCGTCCGCCTGCTGCTGGCGGCGGGATCGGACGTCAACGCGAAGGATGAGGACGGCAGGACTCCGCTGCACCTGTCGGCTAGGAAGGGCTACACAGGCTTGGTGAGCCTGCTGCTGGAGGCCGGTGCGGACGTCAGAGCAATAATAATCATTGGGCACGGCGTCGATGACGGCGAAACCCCGCTGCACGAGGCTGCCCGGAATGGTTGCCCGGACGCCGTGCGCCTGCTGCTGGAGGCCGGAGCGGACGTCGACGCGAAGAATAAGGTCAGCGACTCCACCCCACTGCATTTGGCTGCCGCGAGGGGGCACACGAAGGCGGTTCGCCTGCTGCTGGAGGCCGGGGCGGACGTCAATGCGAAGGAAGAGTACGGCGATACCCCGCTGTATTGTGCTGCCGAGTATGGTCGTAAGGATGTTGTGAGCCTCTTGTTGGCGGCGGGTGCCGACGTCAACGGGGGAGGGGAAGGGAAGGCCAGACCTTTGTCCGTGGCGATCAGGTCCGGGGAGGCGGATGTTGTTCGCTTGTTAATGGAGGCGGGTGCCGACGTCAATGCGGTGGATAAGAGAGGTCATACTCCTTTGTATTATGCCGCTGAGAAGGGTGATACGGATGCTGTTCTCCTGCTGCTGGAGGCGGGAGGAAGTATACAGGCTGCTTTGGATAAAGGCTGGAACAAATTGCATTTTGCCGCTTCCGCCGGTTTGGCGGACAAAGTTCGCGAACTCTTGGAGGCCGGGGCCGACCCCAACACTGGGACTTGGGCAGGCAACGGAAGTGCACTGCTGTCGGCTGCTGCGAATGGTCATACGGAAGTGGTGCGTTTGCTGCTGGAGGCGGGAGCCGACCCCAACTTCTTGTCTATGATTAGCGACGGATATGCACTGCAGGTGGCAGCGGGGAATGGTCATACGGACGTGGTGCGCCTGCTGCTGGAGGCCGGGGCTGATCCGGATGCCAGCAGTGTGTTGATGAACGACCTCACCCCGCTGATCAGGGCTGTCGAGAATGGTCATACGGAAGTGGTGCGCCTGCTGCTGGAGGCGGGAGCCGACCCCAACGCCGTGGATGGTGAAGGATACCATGCGGTGAATGTGGCGGAGGAGAAGGAGTTTACGGAAATCGCCGACATGCTGTATGAGTACGGCGGTGTCCTGCTCGAAGAATGAGGGCGTAGGACCCTTTCTTGCCCTCCACGTTTCCCCCGGGTTCGCCAAAGGCGGGCTCGGGGGAGCTTTTTGAGGCGCAGAACTTGCTTTTGCGCTGCTTTGCGGGTTGAAGTCGTGTCGACAGTGTGGTAGTATAGGACGTCATGAATGACTTTGACGTGATCGAACGCAAGATGGAGTCCGTCGGCCTTTCGCAGGCCGCGATCGGAGCCTTCCGCCACAGTGTCAACGTGCTCACTTCGCAGCAGTCGATGATGATTCCCGAGGCGGAGATTGCCCCGGCGGATGATGTGGCTGACTGGGAGTCTCTCACGGCGTCGACGCCCGAGGCTGATGCCGAGCTGCTGGGGCAGGCGGTGCTCATCAAGCTCAACGGCGGGCTCGGTACGGGCATGGGCTTGCAGAAGGCCAAGAGCCTGTTGGAGATTAAGCCCGGGGTGACTTTCCTCGATCTGATTGTGCGCCAGGTGATGAGTTTGCGCCGCCGCGCGGGCTGCCCGGTCAGTTTGCTGCTGATGAATTCTTTTTCGACGAGTGCGGATACGATGGCGTATCTGAGCCGCTATGCGGACGAGGGCTTTGCCGATCCGCAGCAGGTGGAGATGATTCAGAACCGCGTGCCCAAGCTCTGCGTCGATACGCTTGAGCCGGTCAGCTTTCCCGCGCACCCCGAGTTGGAGTGGTGCCCGCCCGGCCACGGCGATCTCTATCCCGCGCTGCTGGGCTCGGGCTGGCTCGATCGCTTGCTGGCGGCGGGGGTGAAGTATGCTTTTGTGTCGAACTCGGACAATCTGGGCGCACAGCTTGATACGCGCTTTTTGCGCTGGTTCGCCGAGAGCGGGGCTCCCTTTGTGATGGAGGTGACGCGCCGCACGGAGGCGGATAAGAAGGGCGGGCACCTCGCGATGCGCCGCAGCGACGGCCAGCCGCTGCTGCGCGAGGTGGCGCAGTGCCCCGAGGAGGATCTCGCCGCTTTCCAAGATATCAACAAGCATCGCTATTTCAACACGAACAATCTCTGGGTGCGCCTCGATGCGTTGCGCGATTTCCTGAAGGCGAACGGCGGGGTGGTGCCGCTGCCGGTGATTCGCAATGTCAAGACGGTGGATCCGCGCGATGCGTCGACGCAGAAGGTGTATCAGCTGGAGACGGCGATGGGGGCGGCGATTCAGTGTTTCCCGGGGGCTCGCGCGGTTTGCGTGCCGCGTTCGCGCTTCTTCCCGGTCAAGACTTGCTCGGATCTGCTGCTGCTGCGCTCGGATGCGGTGGTGATTCGCGAGGACGGCGGTATGGAGCTGGCGCCGGAGTGCGGGGGTGTGGCCCCGGTGGTGCTGCTCAATGCCAAGTTTTACAAGCTGGTTGATTCGCTCGACGGGCTCGGCGTGCCTTCGCTCAAGCATGCCCGCCGTCTCGTGGTCAACGGGCCGCATCACTTCGTCGACGGGGAGCCGATTTGCGGTGAGGTGGTGATTGACTGAGGTGTTTTTTACGCCGCGTCGGCGCTGTCTTTGCCGCCGACGCGGCTGATGTCCGCCTATGCCGGTGACACCGAAGAAGCTTCAGGAGCTCGCCGAGCGCATGCGTGCGCTCGGCGTCCGCGAGGCTGACTTGCGCGAGTCCTTTGTGCGCGGGCACGGCCGGGGCGGGCAGAAGGTGAACAAGAGCAACAACTGCGTCTGCCTCATCCACGAGGCGAGCGGTCTTGTCGTCAAGTGTCACTGCGAGCGGGAGCGCGAGGTGAACCGCTTTCTTGCGCGGCGCGCGCTCTGTGATGAGCTGGAGCACCGTCTCGGGCTCGGCCCGAGCCGCCGACAGCGCGAGCTCATGCGCTCGGCCGGGCACAAGGGGCGCACGGGCTCGCCGCACAGCCTCACGGTGGTGGAGCGCAAGAGCCGCGGCCCCCGCGAGGAGGCGTGAGGAAGGAGTGAGGGAGGAGTGAGGAAGGCGTGAGGGAGGAGTGAGGGAGGCTGCCGACAGCTTCCCGCCTCGGGTCGGGAGAATCAGAGCCCCATTTTGCCGGGGTTGAGGATGCTCTTGGGGTCGAGAGCGGCTTTGAGGCTGCGGTGCAGGTCGAGGGCGACGTCGCCGACGGCGGCGGGGAACCAAGGGGCTTTGGCAAGGCCGATGCCGTGCTCGCCCGTGATGCGCCCTCCGGCGGCGAGTACCCAGGCGAAGAGGCGCTCGACGAGGCGGTCGGCGGGGGGCCGCAGGTCGCGTCCTTGGTCGTCTTTGGGCACCATGATGTTGGTGTGGATGTTGCCGTCTCCGGCGTGCCCGAAGCAGGCGACGTTGATGCCCGTTTCGCGCTGCATGGATTCGCAGAAGGTGACGAGGTCGACGAGGCGCGAGCGCGGGATGACGATGTCTTCGTTGAGTTTGGTGAGCCCGGTGGCTTTGAGGCTGTAGGAGAACTCGCGCCGCAGCTGCCAGATAGCTTCGACGTCTTCGGGGCTTGTGGCGCGGAGAATGGAGCCGGCGCCCGTGCGCTTGAGGACGTCGGCGATGGCGTCGAGCTCTGTGGCGACGGCGTCGGCCTGTCCGTCGATTTCAATGATGATGTGTCCGTTGGCGTCGGCGGGCAGGGCGGAGGGGCCGAGGTAGGCGCGTGCGGCGGAGAGGGTGTAGGCGTCGGTGATTTCCATGGCGCTCGGCAGGTGCCCGGCTTGGAGGACGTTCTGCACGGCTTCGGCGGCCTGCGCGAAGTGCGGGAAGCTGGCGCTGAGGGCGGCGCGGGCGGGCGGCGCCGGGATGATGCGGAGGGTGGCCTGTGTGACGATGCCGAGCATGCCTTCCGAGCCGCAGAAGAGGCTGACGAGGTCGAAGCCTTGTTTGTTTTTGTGGGTGAGGCCGCCGCAGTTGCAGATGCGGCCGTCGGGCAGGACGACTTCGAGGCCGAGGACGTAGGCGCGGGTGACGCCGTATTTGAGGCAGCGCGGGCCGCCGGCGTTGGTGGCGATGTTGCCGCCGATGCTGGATTCTTTGCGCGAGGCGGGGTCGGGCGGGTAAAACCAGCCGAGCTTGGCGCAGGCGTCCTGTAGTTCGGCGGTCAGCACGCCGGCTTCGACGATGGCGAGGCCGTCTTCGGGGCGGATGGCGATGATGCGCCGCATGGGTGCGACGGAGATGACGAGGCCGCCGCGCACGGGGACGCAGCCGCCGACGTAGCCGACGCCCGCTCCGCGCGGGGTGACGGCGATGCCGCATTCGTTGGCGAAGCGCAGCGCGCAGCTGACTTCGGCGCTGCTTTCGGCGAGCAGGACGGCTTCGGGCAGGGCGACGGCGTGCCATTTGTCGCCGGCGTGCGCGCGGCGGGTGGCGTCGTCGTCGCGCAGGTGGTCGGCGGGCAGTCCTTCGGCTTCAAAGCGGCGGCGCAGGTCGGGCAGCCAAGCGGGGGCAGGGGTGTTCATGGACGGGGGTGGCTGGGAATGCGGAGATCAGTCGCGGCCGGTGCCCCAGCGGCGGTGCAGGAAGCGCTCGACGGGCGAGAAGAGCAGTTTGTCTGCCAGCAGCCCGACGAGGATGATGATGAACATCACGCCGATGACTTGGTCCATGCGCTGGAGCTCGCGGCCGTAGTGCAGGTGCTGGCCGATGCCGAAGCCCGAGACGACGGAGACGTAGATTTCAGCGGCCATCAGCGAGCGCCAAGCGAAGGCCCAGCCTTGTTTCATGCCGCTGACGACGAAGGGCGCCGAGGCGGGCAGGGTGACGAAGATGAGGGTGTGGAGGGGCGGCGAGCCCATGGTGCGGGCGGCGCGGGCGTAGATGGGCGGCACGTTGCGGATGCCGTTTTCGGTCGAGAGCAGCACGCTCCACATGGTGCCCATGATGACGACGAAGAGCAGGGCCGATTCCGTCTGCCCGAACCAGATGCAGGCCAGCGGCACCCAGCAGACGCTCGGCAGGGCTTGGAAGCTCAGGGCGAGGTGGCCGAGGGTGTCCTGCACGCAGCGGAAGCGTGCGGCGAGCATGCCGAGCGGCACGCCGAGCACGAGGCCGATGAGGTAGCCGATGAGCAGGCGGCGCAGGGTGACGAGCATCGAGAGCGGCAGTTTGCCGTTGGCGGTGTTGTCCCAGAGGTAGTAGAAGACGCGGCTGGGCGGCGGCATGACGTAGGGCGACCAGAGGGGCTCGTCGAGCCCGATGAAGGCAAGGTCGCCGGTGAGGGCTGCCCAGAGGAGGATGATGACGATGAAGAAGGAGACGGAGATGAGGACGCGTTGCATGGCTGTCGGGTGCCGTTGGGTGTTCGCGGAGTCGGGCGGGGGCGGCGGGTTTAGTCGGATTCGCCGGCCTGGTAGCCTTTCAGCTCGCTGGTGATGAGCTGCGAGAGGTCAGCCAGATCGTGGTCATTGATGTTGCGCGGGCGCGGCAGGTTGACGGAGAACTGCTCGCGCACGCGGCCCGGATGCGGGGAGAAGAGGATGACGCGGCTGCCGAGGCAGACGGCTTCGCGCACGTTGTGCGTGACGAAGACGATGGTTTTCTTGCGCGTTTCCCACACCTCTTGAATGTCGCCGTAGAGGCGCTCGCGCGTCATGGCGTCGAGCGCCGAGAAGGGCTCATCCATCAGCAGAATCTTGGGGTTGGGCGCCAGCGAGCGCGCGAGCGCGACGCGCTGCCGCATGCCGCCGGAGAGCTCGTGGATGTTGGCGTGGGCAAATTTGTCCATCTTGACGAGGTAGAGGTAATACTTCGCCACTTCGAGGCGCTCTTTGTTGTTGAGGTTGGGTTTTTGCTTGAGCCCGAACATGACGTTGCCGATGACGTCGAGCCAGGGGAAGAGGGCGTGCTCCTGAAACATCATCATGCGGTCTCGTCCCGGGCCCGTGATGGGTTCGCCGTCGAGCAGCGCCATGCCGCTGTCGGGCTTTTCGAGTCCGGCAATGATGTTCAGCAGCGTCGATTTGCCGCAACCCGACGGGCCGACGAAGCAGACGAACTCTCCTTCGTTGATGGTGATGGAGACGTCGTCGAGGGCGCGAATGGTGTCGCCGGAGGCGTTAGTGAAATCTTTGCAGACGTGCTCGACGCTCAGTTTAGCAGTCGGGTAGGCGTGGATTTCTTTCTGCAGTGATTCGTTGTTCATTTGGAGGCTTCTTGCGTTTCGGGTTGGTAAAGCATGCCCTCGATGGGCGGCACGCGCGAGATGAGGTCGGCCGCCTGCGCGTCGCTCACGAACTGTTCGAGCCCCGGCACGTCAATGTCGTTGGTCAGCTTGAGGCGCTTCCATGCTTTTTGGACGATGGACATGGGCATCTCGCTTTGCGTCAACAGCGTGATTTCTTCCTGCACGCGCTGCTGTGCTTCTTCGGGGTGCTCGATGATCCACTGCGTCAGGTCGCGGTGTGCGCGGATGAGAGCCGCAGCGGCGTCGGGGTGATTCTTGAGCCAAGCGACGCGGCCGACGAGTACGGTTGTTACGACGTCCGGCTCCTCGACCATGATGCGTGCATCCGCCATTTCCTCGAGCCGAGAGACCCAGGGCTCAACCGTCCAGCAGGCGGCGACGTCGCCCTGCTGCAGTAGCTGCAACTGCATGGAGTTGGGGGTCGGAGCCACACGGCAGTCGCCGCCGCCTTCAAGCGTGCAGCTCACCCCGTTGCGCCTGAGCCAAGCTCGGCACGAGACGTCTTGCGTGTTGCCCAGCTGCGGCGTGGCGATGCTCTTGCCGCGGAAGTCGGCGGGCTTTTTGATGCTCGAGTCGCTCGGGATGACGAGGGCGGCGCCGCCGTTGACGGCTCCGGCCAGCAGGCGTACGTCTCGCCCGGCCGATACCGAATAGGCGTTGATGGCGGGGCTGGGGCCGACGTAGGTGAGGTCGACCGTGCGCCCGAAGATGGCCTCCATAGCCGTCGGCCCGGCGGAGTAGGTGTACCACTCGAAGCTGTAGCCCGGCAGGTAGCGCTCAAACCAGCCCTCGCCGTGTCGGGCCATGTTGCGCGCCACCAGCCCCTGCACGTGAGTCACGTTGGGGAAGCAGCCGATGCGAATCACTCTGCTGTTCGGATCTTCGCGCTGACAACTGCCTAACAGAAAAGTCAGAGCGCAGAAAATCAGCAGGCATGCGAGGGCTTGTTTCATCTGCTCAAGTATATCAGTCTGCCCATCGCGGGTCAAGCGGCAATCGCGACAACGTGGCGTTGCGGGGTCTGTTTCAAATTTGCTGGTAGTAGTCGTGGGAGGTTTTGTGGAGTCTTTGAAGGCGCATGAAGTACACTTGG
>NZ_CALXNG010000048.1:0-9293 GCF_944389695.1 Candidatus Parakkermansia intestinigallinarum | reverse complement strand
CTTCCCCCTTCGGCGGCGGCATGCAGCGGGGTGAACCCCGCCCAGTAGCTCTCGATCTCGGCGTTCGGGTCTGCTCCCGCCAGAAGCAGCAGGCGGACGGCATCGACATGCCCGTTCTCAGCGGCTTTGTGCAGGGGTGTTTCGCCGAGCCCGGCTCTGGTGTCAACGTCGACTCCGGCAGCCAGCAACTCGCGGATGACATCCGTGCAGCCGTTCGCTGCGGCCAAGTGCAGCGGACTCAGGTCTCCGATGGCTATTTTCGCGTTCGGATCGGCGCCGGCGGCCAGCAGCTCGCAGACGCGCTCGGTCAAGCCGGCGGCGGCGAGCAGATGCAGTTCGCTCCATTCGCCCGGCAGTGATGCTCGGATGCTTGCTCCGTTCTCCAGCAACAGGCGGGCAGCCTCGGCATGGCCGCGCCATGCGGCAGCCTTCAACGGGGTGTCGCCCTCGCCGTTCTTCGCGTTGGCGTCAGCCCCGGCCTCCAGCAATCGGCGGACGGCCGCTTCGTCGCCGTCGTCGGCAGCGGCCAGAAGAGCCTCGTTGAGCTTCGCTGAGGGGTTGCCCGCCGGAGCTAGGCTCGGCACGGGCTCTTCGCTTCGACCTTCACCGACGGCGGCCGCGAGGGCAAGTCCGGCCAAGGGGAGCAACAGGAAGCAGTAGGCGTTCATCTTTCGGGCGTCTCGGTTGTTCAGGATTCGTTTTTATCCGGCAGGTTGCCGTCGCAGGCTCGATGTTTGCCGTTGCAGCGGAATAGGGCAACCGCCGCAAAAAAACCGGCGGACGTACCGGGCACTCAGTACCGCCCCCCTATTTTACCGTGTCATTAGCAGTGCCGCCTGACACGGGAACGGGGCAGGCTTCATCCTAGCGCAAAGTGCCTGACGAGTCAAGGCTTTGGTGCACAAAAGAATCGGAAAGGGCCACCGATGTGTCGGCCGTGTCTTCGATCCGTGCTTCGGCAGGCGCGGTTCATGCTGCGTTGGCTCGGCCGATGCGCAGACGGGCAAAGAATGGGGTATTCAGCATCTGCAAAGATGCGTTGCGGGATAAAAGACCTTGTCGATATGCCGCCTCAAAGACGCTCCGAGAACGCGCGGACGCACCAGGCACTTGATGCCGCATCCCTATTTTACCGTGTCATTGGCAGTGCCGCCTGACACGGGAACGGGGCGGGCTTTATCTTAGCGCAAAGGGCTTGACGAGTCAAGGCTTTGGTGCACAAAAGAATCGGAATGGGCGGCCGCAGATGTGTTATTTGAGTCGGCAGGTCGAGATACGGCCCGCGCTCCGACTCTCTTGGGATGTGATGCGTGCTGACCTTGTTCAGGCTTTCGTCGCTTTTTCTCCAACGAAAGTGAGGACGGTTCTTGACGGGCGGATACGGGGCGGCTAAAATGGGCAATTAATGTTTAAGGCAATGAAGAAGGTGGCTCTTGTTGTTTTGTTGCTGGCTGCGGGGGCGGTGCTCTGGTTCTTTTTCGGCCGGGGCGACGGCGATGCGGCGGGGCGGCCGCTTCGCCTCAACGGCCACGTGGATATTCGCAGTGTGCAGACGTCGTTCCGGGTGCCTGGGCGCTTGGCGGCGGTGACGGTGGATGAGGGCTCTCAGGTGAAGGCGGGCGAGGTGCTGGCGGAGCTGGATGCCGAGCCGACGCGGATTGCTCTCGACCGCGCCCGCGCGGCGCTTGCAGCGGCTGAGGTGGCGGTGCGGCAGGCGCGCTGCGCGTCGGAGTCGGCGGAGGCGCAGCGGCGGATGTATGAGGCGGGTTATCGCCGCGAGCAGGTGGATGCGGCCGAGGCGACGCTGGCGTCGATGATTATTGTGCGCGAGAATGCGAAGCGCGATTATGAGCGCAGTTTGCAGATGCGCGAGTCCAAGGTGGTGTCGCAGCAGGATCTCGAGGCGACGGAGCGCCTGTACCGCGCACAGGCGGCGGATGTGCAGGCGCAGGAGGCGCGATTGGCGGAGTTGAAGGCGGGCTACCGCGCGGAGGAGGTGGAGCGAGCCCGCGCAGAGGCGGCTGCGGCGGCTGAGGCGGTGCGGCAGGCGGAGGCGCAGCTGGAGTTGGCGCGGGCGGATGTGCGGCAGGCGGAGTTGAATTTGGCGGATACGCGGCTTTGTGCGCCGTCCGACGCGATTGTGATGACGCGGGCGGTGGAGCCGGGGACGATGCTGGCGGCGGGTTCGCCGGTGCTGACGCTTTCGCTGCGCCACCCGGTGTGGGTGAGGGCTTATGTTGATGAGCCGCTGCTGGATCGCGTCAGGCCGGGGGCGCGGGTTCGCGTGGAGACGGACGGCGGGCTCTCGTTCGGCGGGACGGTGGGTTTTGTGAGTCCGCAGGCGGAGTTTACGCCCAAGACGGTGGAGAGTGCGGAGATTCGCACGACGCTGGTGTATCGCCTGCGTATTGTGGTCGATGAGCCTTGCGAGGGGCTGAATCAGGGGGCGCCGGTGGTGGTGGTGATTGACTGAGGTTGGGCTAACGGGGCTCGCCGCAGGAAGGCGGGCGGAGGTGTTTGTTGTGTCGGGTTCGGGTTTTGCAGCTGCTGTTTCGGCTATGGAGGGTTCACCGCCGATTTCGGTTCGCGCTCAGGCTTCGGGGCTCTGCTATCGCTATGCCGATGACGAGGGGGCGGCGGAGGCTCTGCACGAGCTGAGTTTTGATTGGCGCGAGGGTGAGGTGCTGGGTTTGATCGGGCCGGACGGGGCGGGCAAGACGACGCTGCTGCGCCTGATGGCGGGTTTGCTCCGGCCGAGTGCGGGCGAGCTGCGCTTGCTGGGGCTCGACCCGGTGCGCGATCACGCGAGGCTGAGTCGGCAGGTGGGCTATATGCCGCAGCGTTTCAGCCTTTATGAGGATCTGACGGTGCAGGAGAATCTGCGGCTTTGCGCGAGTTTGCGCGGGGTGCCGCGCCGCGAGGCTCTGGCGCAGGAGCCGGAGTTGCTGGAGGCGGCGGGGCTGGCGCCGTTTCGCTCGCGGCTCGCGGGCAAGCTTTCGGGCGGGATGCGGCAGAAGTTGGCGCTGATCGCCACGTTGGCGGGGCGGCCGCCGCTCTTGTTGCTGGATGAGCCCGGGGTGGGGGTTGACCCGCTTTCTCGCCGCGAGCTCTGGGGTTTGGTGAATGGTTCGCGCGGGGCCGGGCGGAGTGTGATTTGGTCGACGGCGTATTTGGATGAGGCGGCGCGCTGCGACCGCGTTTGTTTGCTGCATCGCGGCCGCCTTCGCTTTCTCGGGGTGCCGGGGGATTTGCTCCGGCCTCTGCGGGGGCGCGTGCTGACGCTGGAGCTTGTGCCTTCGGAGCGTTTGCGAATGCTGCGGGTGCTGGCGGCGCATCCGGCGGTGCGCGATGCGATGATTGAGGGCTCGAGGCTGCGCTTGCTGCTCCGGCGCGGGGCGACGGCGGCGGATGTGTCCGGGGGGCCGGGTGTAGAGGGGCCGGCGGGGGAAGCGCTCCTGCGCTTGCGCCCCGCGGAGCCTCATTTTGAGGAGGCGTTTATTGATTTGATGGACGAGCAGGATGGCGGCCCGTCGGTCAAGGCTCCGCCTTCGCTGGCGGCAGCGGCCGAGCCTTCGGAGGAGGTGGTGATTCGGACGGTGGGGCTGACGCGCCGCTTCGGGTCCTTTGTGGCGACGGAGGATTTGAATTTGGCGGTGCGCCGCGGGGAGATTTTCGGTCTGCTCGGGGCCAACGGGGCGGGCAAGACGACGGCGTTTCGCATGATGTGCGGGCTGCTGCGCCCGAGCAGCGGACGGGCAGAGATTCTCGGTATCGATCTCGCCCGGGATGCCCGGCGGGCGCGGGCGCATTTGGGGTATATGGCGCAGAAGTTTTCGCTCTACGGCAACTTGACGGTGGAGCAGAATCTGCGTTTTTTCGCGTCGGTCTACGGGCTGAAGGGGGAGGCGGCGGAGAGGCGCATCGCGGAGTTGGCGGAGAATTATGAGCTGACGTCGCGCCTGCGATGCGGGGCGGCGTCGCTGCCGCAGGGTCTCAAGCAGAGGTTGTCGATGGCTTGCGCGGTGCTGCATCGGCCGGAGTTTCTGTTTCTGGATGAACCGACGTCGGGTGTCGATCCTTTCGCGAGGCGTGCGTTCTGGCATGAAATGAACGCTATGGCGGCTCAGGGGGTGACGATTATTGTGACGACGCATTTCATGGACGAGGCGCAGTATATGCACCGCCTAGTGATTATGAATCGCGGCCGGGTGATTGCGGAGGGGGAGCCGGAGGCGCTAAAGGCGGCGGCGGCGAGTGCCGATTGCCCGTCGCCGACGATGGAGGAGGCTTTTATTCGCTATATCGAGAGGGAAGGAGGCGACTGATGCGTTTGGCGGCTCTCATCATCAAGGAGTTCAGGCAGGTGCGGCGCGATTCGTCGAGCATTCTGCTGGCTTTTGTGCTGCCGATTTTCATGCTGCTGCTTTTCGGGTATTGTGTGAATTTCGATAGTTCGGTGACGCAGCTTGCGCTGGTGACGGAGGATGAGGGGCCGGTGGCGCACAGTCTGCTGGAGCGGGTGCAGGGGTCGCCGTATTTCCGCGTGGAGCGGGCGGCGGATGAGGAGGAGGCGATGGGGCGGCTGCGCAGCGGGTCGGCTCACGCGGTGCTGATTATTCCGTCCGATTTCTCGCGGCTTTGCACGGCGGGCGGGAGTCCGCGCCTGCTTCTGGCGACGGACGGCAGTGTGCCGAATACGGCGCAGTTTACGCAGATGTACTTGCAGGGCGTCTGCTCGGCTTGGCTGGCGGAGCGCGCGGCGTCGGCTCCGTCGGGCTCGGGTTCGGCGATGGTGGAGGTGCTGCCGCTCTACCGATTCAACAGTGCGGCGGAGAGTCGGCGCTATGTTCTGCCGGGTTCGATTGCGGTGGTGATCTCGTTCGTGGGGACTTTCCTGACGGCGATGGTGGTGGCTCGCGAGTGGGAGCGCGGGACGATGGAGTTGCTGCTGGCCTCTCCCGTGACGCGGCTTGAGTTCATTCTCTCGAAGCTCATTCCCTATTTTTTGCTGGGGCTTGGGGCGATGGCGGTTTGCACGCTGGCGGCGACGCTTCTCTTCGGCGTGCCGCTGCGTGCGCCGCTCTGGCTGCTGTTCGGCATCGCGTCGATTTTTCTGCTCAGTGTGTTGGCGATCGGGCTTTTGATTTCGACGCTGCTGCGCAGTCAGTACACGGCGTCGCTGGTGTCGCTGAATGTTTCGGTGCTGCCGACGATTATGCTCTGTGGTTTTATTTTTGAGATCAGCAGTATGCCGGGCTGGGTGCAGGCGGTCAGCTACCTGATTCCGGCGCGCTACTTTGCGCCGAGTCTCAGCACGCTCTTTCTGGCGGGGGCGGAGTGGGCGGCGCTGCTGATCAATGTGCTGTTGCTGCTTGTGTCGGGGCTCTTCTGGCTGGGGCTTGTGTTCTTCGCGACGCCGAAGCGTCTCGATTCCTGATTTTCACTGTACGGAGCTTGATTTACCGCTATGAGAGAGCGCCTTCATCGCTGGTTTGCCCTGCTGATTAAAGAGCTGCATTTGCAGTTCCGCACGCCGCGCAGCGTGCTGATGCTGGTGATGCCGGTGCTGCTTCAGACGCTGCTGTTTCCCTTTGTGGTGACGATGGATGTGACGCACTGCGATGTGGCTCTGCTCAATGAGGACGGCGGCTCCGCGTCGCTGGAGATGCAGCAGCGTATTGCCGCCATGCCCTACGTCAGCAGCATGCAGCAGGTGCACAGCCGCGAGGAGCTGCACCGCCTGCTGGATGCCCGCCGCGCGATGATTGCCGTGCACCTGCCGCCGGATTTCGATGAACGCCTGCTGCGCGGCGAGTCCGCGCCTCTTCAGGTGATCTGCGACGGGCGGCGCTCCAACAGTTCGCAGATTGCGGCGGGCTACATCAGCCGGCTCGCGCTGCGCCTGAGCGCGGAGCTGCGCGGCGAGGCGCTGCCGCAGCCCGACGAGACGGCGGAGGGCGAGTTGCTCGTGCGGCACGTGTTCAATCAGGAGCTCAGTTACGTCTGGTTCATCATGCCCTGCCTCTTCGGGATGATCGGGATGATTACGAGCCTCAACATCTCGGCGATGGCGCTGGCTCGCGAACGCGAGGAGGGCACCTACGAGCAGCTTTGCGTCACGCCGCTGAGCCCGCTGGAGATTTTGCTCGGCAAAACGGTGCCCGCCACGATGATTGTGCTGGTGCAGTGCAGCATCATCTGGGCAATGGCGCACTGGGCCTACGGGGTGCCCTTTCTCGGTTCGGCGCCGGCGCTGGTGGCCGGGGTGGTGGTGTATTCACTGGCGTTGACGGGTATCGGTTTTGTGATTTCGGCTTTTTGTGCAACGCAACAACAGGCGTATGTGTGCATGTTCTGCTTCATCATTCCCTGCATTCTGCTGTCAGGCTTCGTGGCGCCGGCGGAGAATATGCCCGCTTTCATGCAGTCGGTCGGTCGGCTCGACCCGCTTTATTACATGATTCTCATTGCGCGCGGCACCTTCCTCAAGGGCGACGGTTTTGCGGAGATCTGGCCGCACTTAACCGCACTGGCGGCCATCGGGTTGGCGACGCTCGGCACGGCCTACGCGGTGCTGCGCCGCCGCATCTGCTAGGTGCGCACGCCGCCGCTCAGTCCTCTCGCAGAAGAGCCTCAAAGCACGTCGCTCCACTGAGGCGGAGGCTGCGGCAGTGAGAGCGCGCAGATGCGGTCGATCATGCGATCCCAGAGCTCCTGCCCCTGCTCGATTTCAATGCGGATGCGCAAGAAGTAGATGGGCACGTCCATTTCGTCGGGCTTGAGGAAGCGCACGGCGTCCTTCTCGGTCGTCACAATGAGGTCGACGGCACGGTCGGCGCAGCGCTCGACGAATTTCTCGAGGTCTTCCTGGTCGAACCAATAGTGGTCGGGGTAGCGACGGCGGATTTCGATGTGTGCGCCGAGCCCGTCGACGAGGCATTCAAAGCTCTCGGGGCGGGCGATGCCGCTGAGGCAGGCGACGTATTTATCCTTGAGGTATTCGAGGGGTTTGCGCTCGCCGGTGAAGATGTTTTCGAGGTAGGCGGGGGAGTGGTTGGTGACGATGATGTCAGCGAGTTTGTTGTATTTGCGGATGGTGGCGATGAGCTCATCCTGAGGTTTGCCGCCGCTCTTGGTGAGGATGATGTAGCTGGCTCGCTTGAGGCTGCTGCGGGGCTCGCGCATGGTGCCGCGCGGCAGCAGGGCGCCGGTGCCGAAGGGGAAGCCGCAGTCGACCAGCACGATGTCGAGCTCGTGGCGCAGTTTGAGGTACTGCATGCCGTCGTCGAGCACGAGGGTGTTGCAGCCGAGTTGTTCGATGGCGAAGAGCCCGGATTTGACGCGGTCTTTGTCGACCAGAACGGCGACGCCGTCGAGGTTGCGCGCCAGCATGTAGGGCTCGTCGCCCGCGTGCAGCGGGCCGAGGTAGCGCGTCTTGCCGTCGCTGGCTATCTTGGGCAGGTTTTTGACGCGGCGACCGCGGGCGTCGCGCCACTCCTGAGGCTTGTCGAGGTCCGCGCTCTTGTAGCCGCGCGTGAGGATGGCGCATTTGCGCCCCCGATCGGACAGGGTGCGCGAGAGCAGCTCGACGACGGGCGTCTTGCCCGTGCCGCCCGCCGTGATGTTGCCGACGCTCACGACGAAGGTGCCGAGGAAGTGCACGGTTTTGATGCGGCGCCGAAAGAGCAGCAGGCGCACCTTGACGAGCAGGAAGAAGAAGAAGGAGGCAAAGCGCAGCGCACAGCGCATCATCCAAGCGCGGAATCCGTGAGCTCGGCCGAACACCACATCGGTGCCCCACTCGGCAAACTCATCCATCCGTGACTTCATGGGGGGTATCCTAGCAGATGCCGCTTCTTCTGTCAAGTTCATGAAGCTCTGCCGACGCGGCGGCCGCGCAGAAAATCGCCCGCGCCGAGCCCGCGCCCCGTTCGCGGCCGAGCGGGGCGCGGGCTTGAGCGGTCCGCCTCCCGAGAGAGCGCGGACGGGGCGAGCTCATTTCTCGACGCCGAGGCGTCTGAGGGCGCGGCGGACGTCGCGTCGCTCGCGGGATGAGTAGCTGCGGCGGGCGGCGATGCGATACCACGCGATGGCTTCTTCGCGCGAAGCGGTCACACCGATTCCCTTCTCATAACATTCGCCCAGAGCAAGGCAGGCTTCGCGGTGGGGGAGCTTGCAATCCGCCGCGCGGCGATACCAGATGACGGCCTGTTCGGGCGAGGCCGGCACGCCGCGACCTTCGGCATACAGGCGACCGATGCGGTACTGAGCGTCGGCGTTGTCGTGCTTATCGGCGAGTTCGAGATACAGGCGCAAGGCGTCGTCATATGACTGCGGCACGCCCTTGCCCTGCTCGTAGCATTCCGCCAGGCGCAGGCGGGCGCGTTCGTCGCCTTGTTCGGCCGCGCGACGCCAGCATTCAGCGGCCTTCTGCGCTGAGGGCGTCGCCCCCCGCCCCTTCTCATGGCAGCAGCCCAGAGCAAAGAGACCCTCGGCGTCGTTCGGGTCGAAGAAGAGGCGGCCGGCGTCTTCTCCGTAACCCCCTGCAAACTCGTAGGTGCTGTCCCCCGAGTACGACCGCGGAGGATAGGCGATTACCTCACCGCTCTGCGAGTCAACAAAGAAACCGACCAGAGGGGAACGCAATTTGAGAATTCGCGGCCCCGGAAAGTAATAATAGTCCCCGACGATGTAGCATCGGATGTTGTCCATTCGCTCCAAGGTCGGGTACGAACGGCGGTGCACCCGACGCGATTCATCGTCGCTTTCCGGATGGCTGCGGAGCCAAGCGACGAGCTTCTCCCGCGCCTGCTGCGCGGAGAGCGGCAACTCCCGGCTCTTTGCGAGGGCTTCGTCGAGGGGCAAGGGGTGAACGTACAGCTCGACAAAATCGCCGAAGAGGAGGTTCAGTCTCATCTTCGCGTTTTTCCGCAGCACGCTCTCCAGACGCGCCAGGGGCGAGGTCTCGGCGCGCTTGTCGGCGGGCACGCTGCCCTGTGCAAAAGTCGTTGTACATCCTGCTGCCGCGGCGATCAGCAGCGCGGAGCATGTGCCGCAGGCCAGTCGCAAGAGTCGCTTTTTCATGGTGCGTGTTCGGTGCGTATGTTGGTTTCGGGTTGCAATCAGGGGAGAGGGTGGGAGGAGCTGTCCCTTTCCTCGAAGTCTATCACGCCGTTTTTTGGGTGTCAATGAAAAAACGCAACATGTTTCCTGCCTGGCACACCTGTCCCAAAGTTTGAGCAGGGGGGAAAAGGGATGCAGTAATCATGCGGGTTGTCGGGCAAGGAGAGGGC
>NZ_CALXNG010000047.1:0-9309 GCF_944389695.1 Candidatus Parakkermansia intestinigallinarum | reverse complement strand
AAATCAAGCCTCCATTTTTTGTGTACTCAAGGCGCGGTCAAAATGACCGCGCCTTGAAACTTTGGGACACATGTGGTGTGCGGGCTGAGCCTCTACTTTTGTCTTGCATTGTGCTCGGGAACATTTTATGCTCTGTTGGAGCCGTTCCCCCCTCATTGTCCCGGCTATTGTCGCGGGAGTGGCTCGTTCCCTTTCTTATGAATCAAGCAAGTACAGAAAGTCCGCTCGTCAGTGTTATCGCCATCTTTTACCAATGCGCGCCCTATGTGCGGAGATGCGTCGAGTCCATTTTGAATCAGCAGGAGGTGAGGCTTGAGTTGATTGCCGTCGATGATTGCAGCACGGACGGAACAGCCGAGATGCTAGCCGAATTCGCGGCGCGTGATATGCGGGTGAAGTTGATCCGCCATCAGGTCAACCAAGGTATTGCGGCGAGCCGCAACGACGGACTGGCTGAGGCGCAGGGCGATTGTTTTTATTTTGTCGATGGCGATGATTCTCTGGAGCCCCACGCGCTCAAGACGTTGCTGCCGCACTTCTTGGCCGGTGCGGACATGGTTCAGGGCAGTTATCGTTATGTGACGGAGTCGGATGAAGAATTGGGTGTCGCGTCTTATCAAGAATGTCTCTGCTCATCCGAACATGAAATTAAAGAGCGCTTTGCATCGCTCGATTGGGGCTTGTGCCACAATCGGCTGTTGCGCGCTTCGCTCAAACACGTGAGGTTCCGTCCGCTTCGCTTGTGCGAAGATTTGATGTGGATGATGGATATTTATCCGGAGCTGCACACTATCCGTGTCCTGTCTGAGCCCTTATATCGCTACACCGTCAGAGAGAATTCAGCTTCTTCGGATCTGCGAAAAGTGGATTTCTGGATTGAAGGGTATGAGGTGGCTATCCGCGAGTCGTTGAAGCGCGATGTATGTTGGTTTGAGTGCATGCGCCGACTCTCGTTGCGTTTTATGCTGCCCAAGTTGTACAAGAATCCCGTCTCAGCGCGGCAGAGAAGCCGTTTCGTTCGCATGGCGGTCTCATGTGGGATTTTGCCGGCCCCGCAGACCCGTGGGTGCGGTTTGATTGTCCGTTGCATGAACGCCTTGGCACGCTACCCGGAGTGGGTTCGGGGGCTGACGGCTTGGTGCCTGTTGGTGTTCAAGCGCATCCTGAAACCTCTTCGCCGATGAGAATCTCCTGAGACGGCGCCGCGTGCCGCTCGGGATGGCGCCAAGGGGCTGCCGAGGGGCTCAGTTGCTGCCCGATTCGGCGTCGTAAGGGGCGTGCTGCTGTTCGGTGTGCTCCCAGCCGGGGCGCAGGTACTGCCAGAAGGCGTAGTGGGGGCTGTCTTTCTCGGCCTCCATGCGCTCCGGCGTCATGGCGAAGGGGTAAATCTGCACGGCGACGCGCTCTTGGCCGTTTCTGAGAGCGGCTTCGACCATGCCGTAGATTTCCTCAATGCCCGGATCCGTCATGGCGAAGCAACCGATGGAGCAGTCGCTGCCGTGAATCATGATCAGGGAGCCCGTTCGACCGAGTCGGCGATCGTAGGCGTTGGGGTAGCCGATGTTGAAGGAGAGGTGGTAGCTGCTGTGCGGGTTGAGATCGCGAAGTGTCGTGCCGTAAAAGCCTTCCGGCGCTTGGCAGTCCCCCTCGCGGGTTTTGGGCCCCGGCTCTCCGCTCATGCCGGCGATGTCATAGGTCTTGAGCCTTGTCCAAGTGTCACCGTCTCGTCCCCAGAGTTCGAGCTTGAACTCCTCTTTGATGATGCGAATAAAGATCGGTTTGCCGAAATGGGAAGCGAAGCGCGCGCGGGCTCGCAGGCGGGCTCTCGTCTGTTTGTTGGCGGCGCTGTCGGCGTCGGGCAGAGCGGATTCATCAAAGTCCCGCAGGGCTGTGCCGCTGCTTGAGTCGGCGGCCTCCTGCGTCGCGCAGGGGCTCGGTGTTGCGCTGATTTCGGGCAGGAGTTCGGGGGCTTCGGGGAGATTTGTCCGCACAAGGCGGCCGGGAGGGGTGGCGGCGGAAGGTGGCGTCTGCATGAGAGGGGCGTTTGCAAGTGCCGCTGCGAGGACGGCGGTGAAGGAGGCGAGGGGGAGCATGGGGGTGTCGGGGAAGTAGGGCGGTTGGGTGGGTAGGTGGGTAGGTGGTTGGGTGGGTAGGTGGGCAGGTGGGTAGCTCCCGGGCTCAGGGCGGCTCGGCAGATGTCCTTTCGAGCCGGAACAGGCGCATGCCCGCGACCGGGTTGAGCGCGTCGCGGGCATGCGTGCAGGGGGAGGGGCGGTGTGGGGCCGGCTCAGTACAACTCGACAACGTATTCGTCTTCAAAGTCGCCGGAGCTGATGCGCACCCAGTAGACGCCGACGACGCGGCCGCGGCACTTGAGGCATTTGTCGTAGTCGGGTTCAAAAACGATGCTCTGACCGGTCGGGATGCTGTCTTCCGAGTGCACGAAGATCGCCTTGACCGGAATCTTGTTTTCGTCACTGAGAGCCTTGCCCTTCGGAGCCGAGCGCGGCGAGGCGGGAAGCTGCCACATCTCCACCTTGGCGCTCTGCTGCAGGCGAGTGCCCTCAGGCGCGTAGTAGCTCCAACCGTCGCCCCACATGTACTCTTTGGGGAAGTAGCCTCGGCCGGGGTAGCTGTAGCCGACTTCGGGGCGCGGTTCCGTGTGCCCGCTCTTCACCCACATGGCTTGGAAGTCTTCGATCTTGCCGAAGCCCGTCTTGGCGAGACCCGGGTGAAGCACCCAAGCGCGGTGCCCGCGCACTTCGCGATTGTTGTCTCCGGGGTCCTCGACGTAACAAATGACGGTGCGCGCCATCGACATCATTTTGGTGCTCTCGTAGTTGAGGTTGCAATCGGCCGTGTAGTCACCGAGGTCGTGCGAGAGGTGGCCTGCGCGCTTGCAGGCTTTGGCGGCCGTCAGGGCGTTGGCGGCGAAGCTGCGGTCGTAGCCGACCGTCGGTGCCTGAGAGCAGAGGTAGCGCACGATGTTGACGCGGTTGATGGCCTCCTGTTGCTCTTCGTCGCAGCCCTTGGGCTTGGTGCCGAGCAGCTGTTTGACCTTGGCCTGAATATCCTTGCGCGAGCGAGGGTACAATTTCTTGACGCAGGCCGAGGGATCCAGCAGAGCCTTGAAACTCGAGGCTGCCTTAGAGCCGTTTGCCTCGTAGCAGTAGCGCAGCATGCAGAAGCGCACCTCCAAATCGGCATTCGGCATCTTCGCCTTGTCCGCCAGCTTCAGGAAACTGAGGGCGGGGCGCCCCTTGCCGCGCAGCATCCAGTTGAGAAACTTGATTCGGGCTTTTGCATCGACGCCGTCGTCGAGAGCCTCATCCAAGCTGAGGATGCGGGCGCAGGCCAGCGCGTGCTGTGCGGCATTGCCCTTCACGGCGCTCAGCGGCGCGTTGCCGTCCGGGTATTTCTCTTCAAGCTGGGGATAGGCTTCGTTGAGCAGGTCGGTGAGCGTCTCGCGCAAGGCGCTGAAGTCTTCCTTCTCGCAGGCGTCGCGAATCAGCTTCAGAAGCGCCTTCTCGTTGGCGGCATTTTTGGCTCCGGCCGGGCTCAGATCGATTTCGGGGCTTGACTGCGCGTCGTCGGATGAAGCCTCCGTCGGCTGATCATCCGGCTCGTCGTCCTCGGCGCAGAGGGGTGAGGCGAAGGCCATGCCGAAGAGCAGGCAGAGAGAGAGCAGTCGGCGAAACGAGCCCGTCGCCCGAGTGTGGGCTGACGCTGTATTCGGGCGGCGGAGCGTGTCGATATTCGTGGCGCTGTGCATGGTCTACCCTTATCATATTTGCATACGCCCTGCAAGCGGAAAAGGGACTGCTGACGCAGCCTAGCGCGTAAAATCACAGCGCCGCAGCAGGGAATACCGGGCGCAAAACGCCTGAAGCGCGTTCATGCCGGATTCTGCTCTTGCCAAAGGCTGTTGGCGGGTGTAGACTGACGCACGTACTATGAGCGAACTTCGTGATCATTTGTTTGATGAGATTCTGCAGGCGCGCCAGCGTGTTTACGCCGTCGGTGAACCGACGCCGCTTCAGAAGGTCTCATTGCCCGGTGTCGATGCCGTTATTTACGCCAAGCGAGAGGATCTGGGCCCCATCAAGGCTTACAAGTGGCGCGGCGCTTACAACTGCATGGCCAAGCTCAGCCCGGAGCAGCGCGCGCTGGGCGTCGTGGCGGCCAGCGCCGGCAATCACGCTCAGGGTGTGGCTCTTGCTGCTTCGAAGTTGGGGTGCAAGGCGCATATTTTCATGCCGCGCTCGACGCCTGCCGTCAAGCAGGAGTCCGTCCTCAAGCACGGCGGTGAGCACGTGGAAATCATGCTCGTGGGCGACTCCTACGATGCGGCGTCCGCGGCGGCACACGAGTTCGCCGAGCAGCGTCAGCTCCCCTTCGTCCATCCCTACGACGATCTTGACACAATGGGCGGGCAGGGGACTCTGGCCGATGAAATTGTCATGAGCGGCGAAGGCCCCTTCGATCGCGTTTACCTTCAGATCGGCGGCGGCGGTCTGGCTTCGGCCTGCGCCTGCTGGCTGCATAAGTTCTGGCCCGAGTGTCGCTTCATCGGCGTCGAGGGCGTCAATCAGGCCTCGATGATGAAGGCTGTCGAGGCGGGCGAGCGCGTGACGCTGCCCTACGTGGATGTGTTTTGCGACGGCACGGCCGTGCGCCGCGCCGGCGAGCAGACCTTTAAGCTCTGCCGCGAGCTGATCGATTCGTTTGTCACGGTGACCAACGACGAGGTCTGTCAGGCGATTCGCTCCCTCTGGAACTCGCTGCGAGTCGTTCCCGAGCCCTCGGGCGCCATGGGGCTTGCCGCGCTGATGCAGGACTGGGAGAAGGGGCAGATCAAGCCCGGTGAAAAATGTCTCGTCGTCCTCTCCGGCGCCAATATGGACTTTTCCCAGCTCGGCGTGGTGGCCAGCCGCGCCGGCGTGCGCGATTCCCACCGCAAGATGCGCTACCTGCGTATTCCGATGGAGACCAAGCGCGGGCAGATTCTCAAGTACCTCAAGAGCATTCCCGAGGGTGTCCTGCTGACCGACGTGCAGTACGGCCGCATCTCGGGCGATATTCAACACCCCGTCTTCGGCGTGTTGGGCACCGATGAGCAGTTCGCGGAGATTGATCGCCGCCTTGCCGAGAAAAACCTCAAGGCGACGGACGTCAGCCATGATGACGATGTGCGTTTCCGCATGATTTCCTGCGACCGCGTGCTGCTTTCGCACCCGACCTTCTTTGTCATTGAGTTCCCCGAGCGCCCCGGTGCCTTCACGGAGTTCATGGCGACGGTCGGCCAATACGCCAATCTCTGCTACTTCAATTACCAGTACTCCGGCGAATCCGTCGGACGCGCCATGGTCGGGCTGGAGTTCGCTTCGCTCGAGGATCGCGACGCCTGCCGCCGCAGCGCGGCCAAGCTCATCGGCACGACGATTCAGACAATTCAGGATCTTCCCGATCCGGTGCGCCGCCGCGTGTTGGATTCCATGTCCCCCTTTGATCACTCTCACGACAGCCGAAGCTGAACATGCCGAAGCTCATCCTCGCCTCGCAATCGCCCCGGCGCCGAGAGCTCCTCGAGCGCGCCGGACTCCGCTTTGAGGTCGTGACCTGCGAGACGGAAGAGGTCAACGATGCGGCGCTTCCGCCGGAGGAGATCTGCGCGAGGAACGCTGCGGCCAAGGCCGAAGCCGTCGCGCGGCTCCGTCCCGACGCCGTCGTCATCGGCGCCGACACGCTTGTTTTCATCGACGGGCGCGCCTTGGGCAAACCCGCCGATGCCGAAGCGGCCTTCGCCATGCTGCGCCTCCTTCAGGGACGGACGCACAGCGTCTGCACGGCCGTTGCCGTCATCATGCCGGGCGGCGAGCGGCGGGACTTCTGCGAAGTCAGCCGCGTGACTTTTCGCCGCCTCGACGATGAGGCCATCAAGCATTACCTGAGTGTGGTGCAGGTGCTCGACAAAGCCGGGGCCTACGCCATTCAGGAGCACGGCGAACTCATCATTGAAAGACTCGACGGCGATCTCGACAACGTCATCGGACTCCCGGTCACTCACCTTCTCAACGTTCTGGCTCTATGAAAAAAATCCTCTGCCTGTTACTCTGTCTGGCAGCGGCCGGCACCGGCCGAGCCGTCATCCCCGCCCCTCAACATATCGACACGCGCATCTCCAACGCACTGCCTCCGGCTCGGGAAGGCGGCTACATCCTGCGTCTCACCCGCGATGCGGACGGCAAGCCTCAGTGGCATATCAGCGCGAACGACGCCTCCGGCCGCTTCTACGCCGAGCAGACGCGCCGCCAGCTCGAGGCCGAATACGGTGAAGCGCTTCCTCAGACGCTTGAAGTTGTCGATTATCCGAAGCTCTCGTGGCGCGGCCTGCACGTAGACGTCTCTCGCCACTTCTTCACGGTGGATCAACTCAAGGCGTTCATGGATCGCATGGCTGCCCTCAAGCTCAACCGCCTGCATTTGCACCTCACCGACGGGCCGGGCTGGCGCTTGCAGATCAAGGCTTATCCGCGCCTCACGGACTACGCGGCTTGGCGCAAGGAACGCCGCGACCCGGCCTGGGAGTGGCCGACGACGCGGCTCGGGCGCGACTACGATGAGGTCTACGGCGGCTATTTTACCCGCCAAGATTTGCAGGAGTTGATAGCGTACGGCCGGGAGCGCTTCATCACCATTGTGCCCGAGATTGACATTCCCGGTCATTCCTACGCCGCCATATGCGCCTACCCGGAGCTGGCGCAGCCCGGCTTTGAGGCGCATGGCAACGGGTTGCGCGGCTGCGACGCCGTCGACGTCAACAATCCGGCCTCACGCCGTTTTTTCCGCACGGTCTTTGACGAACTCGATGAGATGTTGCCGGAGGGCACGCCCATTCACATCGGCGGAGACGAAGTGCCCCCTCACCTCATTTCCGTGGAGGATCAGAGAAAATGGAGTCAGGACTTCGTTGACTACCTCGCCGCGGCCGGGCGCGAGGCGATTACGTGGGACGAGTCCGCCATCAACGGCGTCAAGGGGCAGACGGTGATGCTCTGGCACGCCGACAAGCTCGATGAGGTGCTGCGCCTCGGCCACCGCGTGATCCTCACACCCAATACGCACTGCTACTTCGACTTCTCACAGAGCCGATCGGAGCAGGAGCCCCTAGCCATGGGAAATCGCGTCATTACGGTGCGGGACGTCTTTGAGATGACTCTGCCGGAGAGCGAGCAGGTGATCGGTTTGCAGGGCAACCTCTGGTCGGAGTATATTCGCGGTTACGACCACCTCATCTACATGGCTTTTCCGCGCGGAGCGGCTCTGGCTGAGCGCGCCTGGGGCAGTCCGTCGCGCAGCTATGAGGCATTCGAGCAGGATCTGAAGTGTCATAGCGAGTTCGTGTCGCCCCCGTACACGCGCGACGATCAGCGCGAGCTCTTCCTGCGCGAAAAAAGCGTGACGCCCGACGACATGCTCCGCCGTGAGCGAGAGCAGCAGGCCGCCGACAGCCGCGACTGAGGCGGATGCCCGCAGCGCAGGTGCGCAGGTGCGCGTCCGTAGGAGCACAGCTGCGCGTCGGGGAGGACGGGACGGCGTCGGCTGCGGGCGACCCTTACCTCTTGCCGAAGCGGCGTTCGCGCGAGGCGTAGATGCTCAAGGCTTCATCGAAATGGGCGCGATCAAAGTCCGGCCACAGCACGTCCATGACGATGAGCTCCGAGTAGCTGATCTGCCAGAGCAGAAAGTTCGAGAGGCGCATCTCTCCCGAAGTGCGGATGAGTAGGTCGGGATCCGGGATGCCGGCCGTGTAGAGATGGCTGCCCAGCAGCTCGGGGGTGATATCCTCGGGCTTCAGCTCGGCGCGCTGCACGCGCTCGGCCAAGCGCCGAGCAGCGGCGGCAATCTCCTGCCGCGAGCCGTAGGAGAGCGCCAGCACGAGGTTGAGCTTGTCGTTTTGCGCCGTCTCCGCGATACATTTATCCAGCGTCTTGCGGCAATAGTCCGGCAGCATGTGCAGCTCGCCAATGGCGCGGAGGCGCACGCCCTTTTGCTGCATCTCCGAGCTTCGCTCGATGAGATACTTGTTGAGCATGCGCATGAGGTAGTTCACCTCAATCTTGGAGCGTCCCCAGTTCTCCGTCGAGAAGGCGTAGAGCGTCAGCCACTTCACCCCCTTTTCGATGCAGAAATCAATGACGCGCTGCACCGTCTTGCCGCCCTGCTCATGCCCCTTCGAGCGAGCCACGCCCTGCCGCTTGGCCCAGCGGCCGTTGCCATCCATGATGATGGCGATGTGCTCGGGAATCTTCATTCGGTCGAAGTCTGCGCGCATCAGAGTTCATACTCGCCGTATTCGGCCAGTATCGCCTCGACGCGAGCCACGTCCTCGGGCGAATCCACACCGCTGGTCGTCTTGCGGCCGCGGTAGTCAACCTCGACCATCTTGACGCGCATGCCGTTGTAGAGGAAGCGCATCTGCTCCAGTCCCTCCACACAGCCCATCTCGTACTCGGACTCGGGCAGCTCGAAGTAGGTCTTGAGCGCCTCGTAGGTGTAGGCGTAGAGACCGACGTGGCGCCGCACGGGGCTTTTGGCGAGCGCTGCACGGGCCTTTTCGAGTTTGCGGATGGCCGGAATCGTGTTTTTGGAGAAGGCGAGGGCATAGCCGTCCTTGTCCGTCAGCACCGTCGTGCCGCTGTAGGGCGTGGTCTTCTTGGACTCGACGAGGCGGTCATACTCCGCCCAGTCGAGGTGAATGCAGGGCGTGAACACGTCTCCGGCACAGTTGCGCCACGCATCGATGAGCTGCTGAATGACCCAGGGAGGGCAGAGCGGGTTGTCACCCTGAAGGTTGATGATGAAGTCGGGAGCCTGCTCGCACTGCCTCACGGCATCCCAGCAGCGCTCCGTGCCGCTGCGGCAGCTCTCGGAAGTCATGACGGCCGGAATGCCCGCCGAGGCGCAGAAATCCGTGATGCGGGTATCATCCGTCGCCACCACGTAACGGCAGTCATCGTTGTGGCGGCAGATGGAAGCGGCGATTTCAGCAACGCGTCGAATCATCTCCTTGCCGGCAATTTTCACGAGAGGCTTGCCGGGAAGGCGGGTCGAGGCGTATCGGGCGGGTATGACGAGAAGAACGGAGTGTGACATGTGGGTACAGGCGACGGAGTTATTTTATACGCCCGGGAGCGATTTGCAAGCCAAAAGCTCAACCCCGGGCCGATTTGCCACACCTGCGCATTGCGTCAAAATAAAACGCACCGAAGAAGCTCTCGGGAGAGAAACGCCGCAATGGCATTTTTA
>NZ_CALXNG010000046.1:0-9348 GCF_944389695.1 Candidatus Parakkermansia intestinigallinarum | reverse complement strand
AAGCAACCATAAAAATGCCATTGCGGCGTTTCTCTCCCGAGAGCTTCTTCGGTGCGTTTTATTTTGACGCAATGCGCGGTGGCCGAACGGGGGGCGAATTTGGTTGCATTTTCGTGCTTGTATGCTAAGGTAGGGGCATGAAAATCGCGATACTGGGGGCCGGGGCACTGGGGTGCTACTACGGCGCAAGGCTTGCGGAGGCCGGGCATGACGTGAGCTTCATCGCCCGCTCGGCCTGCGAACCGATGCGGGAACACGGGCTGCGCGTCAGCAGCGTCGACGGGGACATCTACCTGCCGCAGCCGCGCGTCTGCCGCAAGCCCGAGGAATGCGGTCCCGTCGATCTCGTCATTGTCGGATGGAAGACCTGCGCCAATGACCGCTTCGGCGAAGCGCTGCCCCCCCTGCTGCACGGAGAGACGGAGGTTGTCACCTTCCAGAACGGCATGGGCAATGCCGAGGCCATCGCCGAGACCGTGGCGCCGCAGCGGCTCTTTGTCGGTCTCTGCTTCGTCTGCTGCATGATGGATCGCCCCGCGGAGATCAGGCATTTGGAGGGCGGCAAGATTCACTTTGCGCCGCTCGTGGCCGACGAGGCGGGGCGCCGCCGCTGCGAGTTTTTTGCCGAGCTCATGAAGCAGGCGAAGGTCGATGCCGAGGCCTTCGGCCACACGGAGGAGATTCTGTGGACAAAGCTCTCGTGGAACATCCCCTTCAACGGCCTCTGCCTCGCGCACGGCGGCATCAGCGTCCGCCAACTCTTCGCCATGCCGGGAGAACCCGAGCGCGCGCAGCGCATTATGGATGAGGTGTGCCGAACGGCGGAATTGCGCGGCTTCCCGCTGCCGATGCACCTCATCGACGAGCAGATGCGCCGCACGGCCGTCATGGGAGACTTCATCCCGAGCAGCGCCGTCGACTACCTGCGCGGGCGCCCCGTCGAGTACCAAGCCATCTGGGGCAGTCCGCTCGAACGAGCCCGCGCGGTCAAGGCCGACATTCCCGAGTGGGAGAAGCTCGCTGCGGAAATCCGCACGCGCCTGCACCTCGCATGAACCGACTTCTGCCGTCGCTGCTCCGCAGGCTGCGCCTGCTGCCGCCCCTCCTGCTGCTGGCCGCCGGGGGAGCCGCCCTGCTGCCCCTGAGCACGAGCCTGAATCGCCGGCAGCTCGAGGCGCAGCTCCGCTATCCGCCCGTTCAAATCAAGGGGCAGGATGCCCTCTCTCAGCAGCTGGCGCTCTTTACCCTCGGCGGGCTGAGGACGCTGGCGTCCGAGATTCTCGTGCTCGACACGACGGATGCGTGGCTGAAACACGATTGGCCCCGCGCGGCTCGCCGCTGGCAAGACATCACCACCCTCAGCCCCAAGCACGCCGGCTACTGGGCCGATGCCGCGCGTGAAATGGCCAACAACGCCGCCCAGCACGTCCTTCGCGACCCGCGATACGACCGCCAGCAACGCGCCATCCTCGCGCGCGAGTACCGCGACCGAGGCGAGCGCTTTTTGCGCGACGGTCTGCAAAACAACCCCGATGACCCCGAGCTGCTTCTCGAACTGGCTCGCTACTGCGGCAAGACGGCCGTGCCGCCGCGCCACAGCGAGGCCGCCGAGCTCTATGCCCGCGCCGTGCAATGCGGAGCCCCCAAACGCTTCGAGCGCTGGCAGCTCTACGAGCTCTGTCAGGTGCGCAACCGCAAGGAGGAAAGCCTGAAGCTCGCGCAGCGCCTCTTTGCCAATCCCGACCACATCAGCCCGTCGCTCTGCTGCATCCTCTTCGACCTTCAGGAAGAGCTCCGCCTGCCCGAATCGGAAAAACTCAGCCTAGATGAAATCTTCGGCTCGCGCCAAGCCGGCATCCGCGAACTCAACTCCTACATCGACAACGACCTCGGCTACCCCACCGAAGGAGCCCGAGCCTGGCTGCGCGAACACGCGAAGGAGGAAACGCGCGGCGAGCACGCGAAAGCAGACTCCTCGCAAGCAGGCTCCCCGGAGTCAGGCTCCCCGCAGGCCGCCCCCTCGCAGGAAGCGAGCGCAGCGGAAGAGGCCGGCGAAAAAGAGCTCTGATGTACAGCCGCAGCCCCGCTCTGATGCCGCCGCAGACTTGCCCTGATGCCGCCGCGGCTCCGCCCTCAGGGCGTCTCATCATCATCCCCGGGCAGCGGAGGCAGCTCGGGAGCAAGGTCATCGTCCTCGCCGTCCGCCGTCAGCGGCCCGTCGGCACGCGGATGAGCCCGGCGGTAGACCTCGCGCATGCGAGCCTTAGTCACGTGCGTGTAAATCTGAGTCGTCGAGAGCGAGCTGTGGCCGAGCAGCTCCTGAACGGAGCGCAAATCAGCCCCCGCATCCAGCATATGCGTAGCGAAGGTGTGGCGCAGCTTGTGCGGCGAAATGCGGAAGGGGATATCAGAGCAGCGCAGGTACTTATCGAGCATCTGCTGCACGCTGCGCCCCGTCATGCGCCGCCCGAGACGGCTGATGAACAAAGGCCCGTCCGCCTCCAGAGGAGCCATGCTGCGGTAGCGGTCCAAAGCCTCGCGGGCGTAATCCCCCACCGGCACCAGCCGCACCTTGCGCCCCTTGCCCAGCACGCGCACGCAGCTGCGATCCCCCCCGAGAGCATCGGCATTGAGTCCCACCAACTCACTCAGGCGCATCCCGCAGGAGTAAAACAACTCGAGAATGGCCGCATCGCGATACGGCAGCCAAGCCGGGCTCTTCTTATCCTGCGGCGTGCGCAGCGGCAGCGAGAGCAGCTCCTCCATCTGCCGCAAACTCAAGTGCACGGGCAGGCGCTGCGAAGCTCGCGGCAGCACCAGCTCGGCAAGCGGATTGACCGCCAGCCCCTCGCGCTGCATCATGTAGGTGTAGAGGGAGCGCAGCGCCGCAAAGCGCAGGCGAATCGTCGCCGGCTTGAGCTGCTGCTCAAGCGCAACGTAAAGCCACGAGCGGAAATCGTCCGTCTCACAAAGCTCCCAAGACGAGAAACGCGCCCCCATCCACACGCGAAACTGCTGCAAAGAACGCCCGTAGGCCTCCAGCGTGCAAGGAGAAGCGTTGCGCTCCCCCTCCAAGAACTGCAGGAAGCGCCGCGCTGAAGCGTCCTCCTCGCCCCGGTCTGATTCACGCCTCATCACACCCCGAGTTCTACCACAGGCAGCGTGCAAAAGCAAGCCCCCCGAAAGTCATATCGCCCCCCCGCAGAACCGCCTCAAGCTCGCCGCCAAGCCGCGCAAAAGGACGCCGACAACGCAAAAAAAACTTGAGAAGCCCCGGCGAAACTGCTAGTGTTCACGCAGGGTCGCTCACGCGCCCCCCTCATCAGCCAAACCCACGCAGCAAGAATGAAAATATCCATCATCGGAGCGGGCAACATGGGAGGAGCCGTCGCCCGCGGACTCGCCTCCGGCAGCCTCATCCCCGCCTCCGACATCTGCATCGCCAACCCGAGCCCCGGCAAGCTCGACGCCCTCAAAAGCGACTTTCCCGCCCTGCGCACCACTCAAAACAACCGCGAAGCCGTGCGCGGAGCCGACCTCATCATCCTCGCCGTCAAGCCTTGGAAGATTCGCGACGTCATCGATGAAATCAAACCCGAGCTCATCTACTCCCGGCAGAGCATCGCCTCCATGGCCGCCGGCATCGGCACGGATCAACTCTGCGAGTGGCTCGACCAAGGCGACGGGCAACTACCCGGCGTCTACTACCTCATCCCCAACACCGCCATCGCCCGGCGGTGCAGCATGACCTTCATCAGCTCCGCGCACCGCAACGCCGCGAAAGATGCCGAGCTGCTCGCCGTCTTCCGCGAACTCGGAGACGCCATGTTCGTCGACGAGCAGCAAATGAACGCCTGCATGGCGCTGGCCTCCTGCGGCATCGCCTACGTCATGCGCTACATCCGAGCCGCCACCGAGGGCGGCGTCGAACTCGGCCTGCGGCCCGACGAAGCACGGCGCATCATCATGCAGAC
Organism: Candidatus Parakkermansia intestinigallinarum; assembly: GCF_944389695.1. Taxonomy (NCBI): domain Bacteria; kingdom Pseudomonadati; phylum Verrucomicrobiota; class Verrucomicrobiia; order Verrucomicrobiales; family Akkermansiaceae; genus Candidatus Parakkermansia; species Candidatus Parakkermansia intestinigallinarum. The sequence continues at coordinate 5,374 of NZ_CALXNG010000046.1, read as the reverse complement.
CATGCTCGGCGCCGTCAGCCTCCTCGAAGTCGACGGCAGCCACCCCGAAGCCGAAATCGACAAAGTCACCACCCCCGGCGGCCTCACCATCCGCGGCCTCAACGCCATGGAAGAAAGCGGCTTCACCGCCGCCGTCATCCGCGGCCTGCGAGCCTCCGTACGCTGAGCCCTCGTCGCCCCTCCCTCGTCGAGCCCTCGTTGTCCCCTCGTTGTCTCCTCGTTGTCTCCTCATCGCCTCCCTCGCCCGGCCCTCATCGCCACCCCTCGCCCGGCCCTCATCGCCACCCCTCGCCACCCCTCACATCGACTTCCCCTTCCGCCGTACCCTCCACGCGAAAGCTCATCGCCGCCGCCCCAAAGCCCGGCAGCGCCCCGCAGCCCTCACCCCGCCCGCCGCGCCGCAGGCAGGGGCGCGACGGCACCCGCAAACACATCCTCGCGAAGAGCGGATGAGTTTGCCCTTGATTGTGCGGTCGTTTGCTTTATAATAACCCGCGAGATATGATTGAGCAGTTACGCAAACGCCTGCTGGACCGGGAGCATCCGGTGCGTATTCATTTGATCGGAGTGGCCGGCGCCGGCATGAGCGGACTGGCCCGCATGCTTCTGGAGATGGGGCACCACGTCAGCGGCTGCGACCGCGTGACGAGCGAAGAGACCGAGCGTCTGCAACGCATGGGGCTGGCCTTCTCCTGCCCGCACAACCCCGATGCGGTCAAAGACGCCGAAGTCGTCATTTATTCAAGCGCGATCCGCGAAGATAACGTTGCCCTGAAAGCCGCGAGGGAAAACGGCTGCCTCTGCCTGCGCCGCGCGGAGTGCCTGGCCGCCATCCTCAACAACAAAAAAGGCGTCATCGTCGCCGGCACCCACGGCAAGACGACGACCTCATCGCTGACGGCTCACCTGCTGCGCGTGGGGCGCCTGCGCCCCTGCCACTACGTCGGGGCGGAGATTCCCGTGCTCGGCGCCAATGCCCACTGGAACGAGGACAGCGAATACCTCGTCGCCGAGGGCGACGAGAGCGACGGCACGCTGGTCAACTACCTGCCCGAACACAGCATCATCCTCAACATCGAAGCCGAACATTTGGACTTCTACCGAGACCTCGACCACATCAAATCCGTCTTCGACCGCCTCTGCCGCCAGACCCGGGGCAAGATTTTCTACTGCAAAAACGATCCCGGCGCATACGACGTGTGCTCCAAATACCCCAACAGCGTCTCCTACGGCTGGCAGGATGCCGACTTCACCGCAACGGATCTGGCCGAGAAGCGCGGGCGCACCCTCTTCACGATCTGCCGCAAGGGCGAGCCGCTCGGGCGCGTTGAGCTGGGCATTCCGGGCAAGCACAACGTGCTCAACGCGCTGGCCGCCACGGCCGCCGCGCTTGAAATCGGCTGCGACTTCGCGAGCATCGCACACGGCCTGAGCACCTTTGCCGGCGCGCGCCGCCGCTTCGAGACCAAATACCTCTCGCGCCACTACCGCATCGTTGACGACTACGGGCACCACCCGACGGAAATTGCCGCAACGCTCCAGACGGCGCAAAGCCTCAAGCCCGGGCGCCTCATCGTGCTCTTCCAGCCGCACCGCTACACGCGCACGAAACTGCTGCGCAACGACTTCGGCCGCGTGCTGCAAAACCTCGACCGCCTCTACGTGGCCGACGTCTACCCCGCGAGCGAAATACCGATTCCGGGCATCAGCGGGCAGACGATTGTGGATGCCGTCCGCGAGCACGGCCCCGTGCCGGCCACCTTCCTGCCCAACCTCAGCCTCGCGCACCACGTCGTGGGCAATGAACTGCGGCGCGGCGATCTCTTGCTGACGCTGGGTGCGGGCAACGTGCACACCGCCGGCACAAAGATTGCGGCCGATCTGCGCATCCTCGCCGAGATGCAGCAGGAGTGCGGCTGCGACGTTCCCTGCCGCCTCTACGAGCCGATGAAGAAGCACACGACGCTCGGCGTCGGCGGCGAGGCGCAGTATTGGATTGAGCCGGACAGCTTTGAGCTGATGCAGGCCGTCGTCAATTTCTTCAAAGACCGCAACATCCCCATCCATGTCGTGGGGCGCGGCTCCAACCTCGTCGTGCGCGAAGGCGGGCTGCGCGGCGCCGTCATTCATCCCGCCGGCGGCGCCTTCGACGCCATCGAGCTGAGGGGCAATCGCATCGTAGCCGGAGCCGGCGTGAAACTCAAAAAACTCGCGGCCTTTGCCGCCCAGCACGGCATCGCCGGCTTCGAGTGGATGGACGGCATCCCCGGTTGCGTGGGCGGCAGCCTGCGCATGAATGCCGGCTGCATGGGCGGCGACATGTGGAGCGTCTTCCGCTCGGCCCTCGCCCTGAATGACGAGGCTGAGATCATCGAGTTTGAGCGCGACGGCATGGAGCCCGCCCGCTACCGCCTCATCCCGGCCTTCGACCAAAACATGGTGCTGCAGGCCGTCTTTGCCGGAACCCCTGACGACCCGACCGCCATCGAAGCACGCATGGAGGCCGCCCGCACGCGCCGCCGCGAAACACAGCCCACGGAACCCAGCGCGGGCTGCACCTTCATGAACCCGCCCGAGATTCCCGCCGGCAAACTCATTGAAGAGCTGGGGCTCAAAGGCTTCAGCATCGGCGGCGCCATGGTCTCGACGAAGCACGCCAACTTCATCATCAACACCGGCCACGCCAAGGCGACGGACGTCACCGAGCTCATCGACCACATCATCCACGAAGCGAAAGAGCGGCGCGGCATCACCCTGCGCAGCGAAGTACGCGTCATCGGCGACCGCGAAGCCGAGTTCTGAAGCAGCCCCCACCTTCCTCCCCAACATGAAAACGCTGACTCATCAAACCGCCATTGCCCTGCTCATGGGCGGCCCGGGTTCGGAGCGCGAAGTGTCGCTCACCTCCGGACGCGCCGTGCTCGAAGCTCTCAAGCAAGAAGGCTTTACGAACGTGACACCCGTCATCGTCGACGGCGAACGCCCGCCCGTGCCCGAGGGAACCGAACTGTGCTACAACATGATACACGGCACCTACGGCGAAGACGGCGGCCTGCAAAGCTACCTTGAAGAACTCGGCATCCCCTACACGGGCGCGGGAGCAGCCACCTCCCGCATCTGCTTCGACAAAGTCCTCACCAAAAAAGCCTTTGCCGCAGCCGGCAACGTCCCCACGCCCCAAGACGAAGTCATCACCGCCGGGCAAATGCCGACCCTGCCGCTTCCCTGCGTCATCAAACCCCCCTGCGAAGGCTCCTCGGTGGGCGTGCAGATCGTGCGCCAAGCGGAGGAACTGCCGGCCGCCCTGGCCGAAGCCGGAAAATTCGGGCACGAGCTCCTCGTGGAAGAATACATCGAAGGCAAAGAACTCACGGTGGCCATCCTCGACGGCACCCCCCTGCCCGTCATCCACATCTGCCCCCGCCAAGGCTTCTACGACTACAAGAACAAATATCCGAGCCTGACGGGAGCCGTCGGCTCCGACTACATCTGCCCTGCCGACATCAGCGAAGAAGAAACCCGGCGCGTTCAGCAGGCAGCCCTAGCGGCCTACAAAGCCGCCGGCGTCGAGGTCTACGGCCGCGTCGACGTGCTGCTGACGGCGGACGGGCGCCCCTATGTGCTTGAAATCAACACGATTCCGGGCATGACCTCCGCCTCGCTCTTCCCGAAGGCAGCGGCGGCCGTCGGCATCAGCTTCGGTGAACTCTGCCGGCGCATTGCCGAACTCTCCCTTTGCTGTCAGCGCGGCAACACCCCTGCCGCCTGAGCCTCCGCCCGCCCATGGAGAATCGGTACAGACGCAAAAAGGACGAGGGAAACATCGTCTCGAAGCTCGAGAGGATGCTCCCCTTCCGCGAGCGTCTGCTCAGCCGCCTGTCCTTCAAGCGCCTTCGCAGCAACATCCGACGTTGGATTGTGAAGGCGCTGGCGGCAGCGGCCGCGCTCGTCGGTCTCTTCTACCTGCTGTGCTACGTGCTCGATCAAGCGGCCAGCATGAGCATCGACAAAATCGACTACCGCTCGGCGCATGCCATGTTCGACCGCCGGAGCTGCCTCGATTTACTCGGGCTCAAAAACTCCGTCAATCTGGCGACCCTGAGCACCAAATCGCTGGAGCAAAAGCTCATGGCTCAGCCGCACATTGAATCCGCCAGCGTGCGTGCGGAACTGCCCGACACGCTCGTCATCGAGGTAGAGGAACGCCTCCCCATCGTCTTTGTCGCGCAGGAATCAGACGTCAAAACCGGCACGAAGCGCCGTCTCTTCACGGATCCGAAGGGGCACGTCTTTGAAGCCGACCCCAACATGCACCGGGACTTCATGGGCGCACCCGTCTGGTACCTCCCGCCCGGCTGTTGTCCGCGGCTGGAGCCCGGCGTCGTGATCAACGAAAAAGCCATGATGCCCATCTGCGAACTCATCAAAGCGACCAACTGCTACGACCCAACGCAGATACCGCCGATACGAGAAATCCAATGCCCCCGTGAATGGGAGCTGCGACTCGTGCTCGAAAACGGCACGACTGTGCGCATGGAAGTCTACAACATTGCCGAACAAACGGAAAGACTCGCAGGAATCCTCGACTACCTGCGAAGATCGGGGCAGCAAGCGAGCGGCATCAACGTCATCCCGAAAGAGAATCCCGTCATCGTTCCCATCGAAGATACCCCGGTGCACAGCGAAGCGACCTCGGCAGACGAAAGCCGCGGCAGCGAGCGCAGCACGCGCAACGGGCGAAGCGAACGCAACGGGCGCACGGGGCGTACGGGGCGCCGCAGCCGCTGACGAACGCCGGGCTTCGCAACTCCGACGAAAAGAAAGTCGGAATGAGCTTGACATGAGCCCGCGACCGTGGCACAATCCCTGCATTCCGACGGCTCCGTCGTTCAATGGATAGGACAAAGGTTTCCGGTACCTTCGATGTGGGTTCGATTCCCGCCGGGGCTAGCTGCAACGCCTGCAAAGCTGAGTCTTTGCAGGCGTTTTCTTTAGGTGTTTTCTTTGAGCGGCTTCTCGTTGAACCGACGAGAACGGGTTACCCCCGCTGGGGGAGGGTGCCGGCTTGAGCCAAACGCTGCGCGTGCCGCGCGAGACCTCCGCCTCTCCCGGCGGGCCGACTGCCCCCCACGCGGTCGGCTCCGACTGTGCCGTGATACCCCCCCTGCGGCTCCCCGTCAGGTTCGTCGGGTCTCCGTTCGGGGTGTGCATGAAGACATCATCAAGGATGGATTCATGCTTCACGCGCAGCTTTTCAAGCTCATTCTCAATGCAAAACTCCTAATTTCAGGATTTTACGGGTCAAGCGCAAAGTGTGTGGAAACCGCATATCAGACCACCGAGTGAGCCACCGCTGCACTCCACGAGCACGCGT
>NZ_CALXNG010000045.1:0-9461 GCF_944389695.1 Candidatus Parakkermansia intestinigallinarum | reverse complement strand
TGTTCTGTGCTACCTTGGGTGCGTTCATTTTTGACGCATCCATACCTTTCGGTGCGTTTTCTTTTTGACGCAATACGGCGGGAGGAGAAGCGGGGGCACGGCGCGGGCGGCCGAGCCGTTCAATGAGCCTCGGGGATGTCGTCCCAGCAGGTGGTGTAGAGGCGAGAGACGTGGTCGCGGTGCCAAGGGAGCTGCGAGCCGCGGTTGGCGAAGTGGATGTCGTGCCCGTTTTGCCGGAGCGCATCGAGCACTTTCATGAGGGGGTCGGGCTCGATGTTCGGGTGCTCGAAGGTGGGGTGCACGGCGGCAACGGGCTCAAGCCCGTTGAGGATGACGCCGATTTTTTTGTAGCGGTAGCCGGGTTTGTAGATGGATTCGAGCAGGGCGGCGGCGGCGCGCGTCATGAGCCGCGTGTCGTCGCTGGGTGAGGGCAGCGGGCAACCGACGCTGTTGGCGTAGCTCATGGCTTCCTCTTCAAAGCGGGAGGTGCGCAGCACCACAAAGATGTTGCGCGCCATCAATTCGTGCCGCCTCAGGGTGGCGGCGGCTTTCTCGACGAAGCGGCAAAGGGTTTCGCGCAGGACGGGAAGCTCCGAGATGCCCTCTTTGAGGGAGCGGGAGACCATGATCTGCGAGCGCACGGGGTTGACGTCGTCTTCCAGACACGATTGCCCGCGCAGTTCGAGGGCGAGGCGCTCGCCGTGCACGCCGAAGCTGCGCCTGAGGCGCTCGAGGTCGGCGGCGGCGAGGCCGGCGGCGGTGCGGATGCCCAGCGCGTGCAGGCGCGGCGCAAGGCGTCGGCCGACGCCCCAGATGTCGTCGACGGGCGTCTCGGCCAGCAGCGGCTCCCACTCGGCAGGACTCGTCAGGGCGAGAAAGCCGCGGCAGGAGGGGCGATGCTTGGCGGTTTCGTTGGCGAGCTTGACGAGGGTGCGCGTGGGAGCCATCCCGACGCTGACGGTGATGCCCGTCCAGCGGCGGATGCGGCGCCGCAGCGCACGCGCCTCGTGTTCCCAGTCAATGCCGCCGCTGCTGTCGCCGACTTCGGCAAAGGCTTCGTCGATGCTGTACTGCCGGACGTCGGGCAGGTACTGCTCGAGGATGGACATGATGCGCTCGGAGAGGTCGCCGTAGAGGGCAAAGTTGGCCGAGCAGACGACGGCGCGAGCTTTGTCGAGCCGCTCGCGGCAGCGGAAGTAGGGCTCACCCATGCCGATGCCGATTTGTTTGGCCTCGGGGCTGCGCGAGATGACGCAGCCGTCGTTGTTGCTCAGCACGACGAGGGGGCGCCGGCGCCAGTCGGGGCGAAAGACTTGCTCGCAGCTGGCGAAGAAGTTGTTGCAGTCGAAGAGCAGAAACATGGCGGGCGCCGACGAAGCAAGAACCCCGGCCACTCGGGGCGCCGGGGTTCTCAGGATAAGGGGAAACAGCAGCTCTCTCCCTCCCGGAAGGGCATCAGAGGCCGAGCTGCTTCATGATCATTTCGGTGACGAGTTTGGGATTGGGCTTGGGGTTGCTCGCCTTCATGACCTTGCCGGTCAGGGCGTTGAGCAGCTTCATGTTGCCGCCCTTCACCGCGGCGACGAGCTCGTCGTTCTCGGCGATGACGCCGCGAATCACGCCGTCGAGAGCCCCGGTGTCCGTCTTGCGGTAACCGAGGGAGGCCGCGGCTTCTTCGGCGGCCATGCCGGGCTTCTGCCAGAGCACGTCGAGCACTTCGCGCGCTTGGTTGTTCGAGACGAGGCCGTCCTCGATGATGCCGACGAGCCCGGCGAGACCGGCGGGCGCAAGGGGGCAGTCCTCAATGCCGATGCCCTTCTCGGCCAGCGCGGCGCTGAGGTTGTTGATGACCCAGTTGGCAATCTTGCGGGGAGACTTCGACGCGGCGGCGGCAGCCTCAAAGTAGGCGCAGAGGGCGGCGTCGGCCACGAGGGTGTTGGCATCGGCCACGGGCAGTCCGTAGCTCGCCATGAGGCGCTCGCGGCGGGCATCGGGCAGCTCCGGCAGCTCGCCGCGCACCTTCTCAACGAGGGGAGCCGTGTGCACGGGGACGAGGTCGGGGCAAGGGTGGTAGCGGTAGTCGTGCGCGTTCTCCTTGGTGCGCATGACGATGCTCTCGCCGAGTTCGTCGTCCCAGCGGCGGGTGGACTGCACCTGCGCGATGCCTCGGTCGAGTTCGTCGGCCTGACGCGCAATCTCGTAAATGAGGGCGCGGCGAGCGGCTGACATGGAGTTGATATTCTTCATCTCGATTTTGGCACCGAGCTCCTTCTGTCCTTTCGGACGCAGGGAGACGTTGACGTCGCAGCGCATCTGCCCTTTCTCCATGTCGGCATCCGAGATACCGCCGCAGATGAGAATCTGCTGGAGGCTCTTGAGGTAAGCGTAGGTCTCGTCGGGGCTGGTGAGGTCGGGGGTCGAGACAATCTCCATCAGGGGAGTGCCGCCGCGATTGTAATCGACGAGCGAATAGTTGCCGAAGTGCGTGAGCTTGGCTGCGTCTTCTTCGAGATGAATGTGGTCGAGGCGCACGCGGCGCACGACGGGCTCATCGCTCTTCACGCCGGAGTCGGGCGGAAAGGCCCAAGAGTAGAGGGGAACCTCGCCGCCGATGCAGAGGGGCAGATCGAGCTGGCTGGTCTGGTAGTTCTTGGGCATGTCGGCATAAAAATAGTTCTTGCGATCCCACTTGGTGACGGGAGGCGTGCTGCAGCCGAGCATCATGCCGGTGAGGATGGTGCGCTCGATGGCGTATTCGTTGAGCACGGGAAGGGCGCCGGGCATACCGAGGCAGGTGGGGCACACGTTGGTGTTGGGCTCGTAGCCGAAGCCGGCCTTGCACGAGCAAAACATCTTGGTTTCCGTCTTGATCTGGCAGTGCACTTCAAGACCGATGGTGACGAGGTAATCGGATACTGGCATGGTGGGACTCTTAAAACTGGCGTTACTTCCCCGAGGAGCAGCCCTCTTCGAGCGCGTCCGCGAGGTCGATGCGGAAGGAGGCGTCAAAGACGTTGCGGAACCAGAGGCTGTGCGTCTTGTTCATGCTCTCAAAGACGGCGTCGAGGGTGTCGGAGAAGTCATCGTAGGGGCTGGTATCGTAACCCGGCAGGCCGGCAATGCGCACAATCTCGGCCCGGATGCTCCAGAGGATAGTCTCCAGCGGCACGCAGGTCTCACGCACGCGCTCGGTGTTGATGTCGGCGAAGGGTCGATCCACCACGTCGGCCGTCGGGATGAGGGCGGTGAGGGCGGAATTGAGGCGGCGCAGCTCGGCGATGGAGCGCTTGGCACTGTCGGCATCTCGGACTTCGGCCAAGGCGCGCAGCACGGCGGTGTCGGGCTCGATCAGGCTCTTGAGGCGCTGCAGCTCGGTGCGCTCTTCGCTGGCGCTGAGCGGCGGTTTGACTTCGTCGAGGAATTCGATGTCGTCATCGGGAAAAAGCCCGGCATTGCTGGCGGCGCGGAAGGCGGCCACGAGCCGTTCGGAGTTGTAGCAGCGCACGCGGCAGAGGCTCATGAACTCTTCACCGAGGTCCTCAAAGGCGGGCGCAATACGCATGTTGAGCAACTCCGCGGCCTCGGGGCTCACCAGAACCTCGTATTCCATGCAGGCGGCCGTCAGCTTCGTGTCAAGCTCCGAGAGCTGCGTCGAAAGCTGCGTGAAGCGCAGCGCCGCCTCATCCGCGCTCTCGCGATTGCTGATGCCGGCGAGCAAAAACCACAGCTCATTCGTCGTTCGGAGCATCTCGCGCCCGAGCTCCAGAGCCTGCGCCGCCGACGCACCCTCGTCGGCGGGCTTTTCACCCGCCGCGCCGTCGGCTGCCTCGGCAAGCTGCCGGACACCGAGCTCTTCGGCGCAGAGCTCATCGCCCTGCCCCGGCTCGGGCTGCCCGACGACCTCCCACTCCGCGGCGGTACACCACGGCGCTCTTGCTTCCGGGCACGGCACGCCCGGGCGGATTGCGGCTCCGAGAGCCGATCCGACCAGCGTCAGCAGGGCGCCGATCTCGTAAAACACGGGCTTCATGCTTGCCGGCACATTATACGCAGAGCCTCCGGCTTTGGCAAGCGGCTATTGTGCCCTGCGGCATTTTTCCGCAGGCAGCCTCCGTCCGGCGGCTCTGCTGCCGCGAGCATCAGGCCCCGCCGGCGTTGGCGAGCATCTCGAGCTCCTTGGGCAGGAAGTTCTTGAAGCGCCCCTTGTCAATGGCTTTCATGTAGGCTTCCTGCGGCGAGACAATGCCCTGCTGAAGCTTCTGCCAGATGGCGTCATCCATGAACTGCATCCCCAGCTGCTTGCCGCCCGTGATGACATCCGCGAGCTTCTGCGTAGCGCCTTCGCGGATGATAGCCGCCACGGCCGGAGTGGCGAAGAGAATCTCATTGACGGCGCAGCGCCCCGGCTTATCGCAGCGCTTCATGAGCAGCTGGGCCACGACACCGCGCAGCGAACCGGCGAGCATCGTGCGCGCCTGCGCCTGTTGCTCGGCGGGGAAAACGTCGATAATACGGTCAATCGTCTTGCGGGCGTTGTTGGTGTGCAGCGTGCCGAAGACGAGCAGCCCCGTCTCGGCGGCCGTGAGCGCCAGCGAAATCGTCTCCAAGTCGCGCATCTCACCCACAAGCACAATATCCGAATCTTCGCGCAGCGAAGCGCGCAGGCCATCGGCGAAACTCGGGCAGTTGACGGGCACCTCGCGCTGCGTGATCACGCTGCGCTTGGAGGGATGCACGAACTCGATGGGCTCTTCGATGGTGATGATGTGGCGGGCGTAGTTCGAGTTGATGTAGTCGATCAGCGCTGCAAGCGTGGTCGATTTGCCGGAGCCGGTGGGCCCCGTCACCAGCACGAGGCCGGCTCGCATGTCGGCAAAGCGCTTGATCTGCTCGGGCACATTGAGCTGTTCGAGCGTCAGAATCTTCGTCGGAATGAGACGGAAGACGCAGCAGTAACCGCGCTGTTGCTTCATGTAGTTGCAGCGGAAGCGCGAGGTCGCGTCCATTTCGTACGCGAAGTCGGCATCGCCTTCCTCTTCAAACTGAGCCCAGAGCTTCTCGGGGCAGATGGGGCGCATGAGCTCAACCATATCCTCATGCGTCAGCTCGCCGCCTTCAACAGCGGTGATATCGCCGTGCACGCGAATCTTCGGCGGCTGACCTTCGGAAAGGTGGAGGTCGGAACCGCCCATGGAAATCAGGGTCTGAAAGTAGTGGTCTATGCGATGGTTCATCGGTCGGGGAAAGGGGGGGGGAAACAGTGATGATCAGGGAGGCGGCGGCAATCAGGCTTCGGGGTGTTCGCGCAGGAATTTCTCCATCATAACCTTGTCCGTCGATCGTGTATTGCACTCTTCGGCGGAAATGACACCGTTGAGGTAGAGCTCCTGCAGGGAGTCATCCATGAGGCGCATGCCCTGCGCCTTGCCGGTCTGAATCAGCCCGGGAATCATGAAGGTCTTGCCCTCGCGGATGCAGTTGGCCACGGCCGCGGTGTTGACGAGCATTTCGAGAGCCATGACGCGACCGGTGCCGTCCTTCTTGGGAATGAGCTGCTGCGAGAGCACGCCGCGCAGCGATTCGGACACCATGATGCGGATGTGCTCGCGCTCCTCGACGGGGAAAGCGTCAAGAATTCGATCAATCGTGCGCGAGGCGGAACCGGTGTGCAGCGTACCGAGCACGAGGTGGCCCGTTTCAGCGGCGGTGAGCGCCAGCGAAATCGTCTCGAGGTTGCGCATTTCACCCACCATGATGACGTCGGGGTCCTCGCGAAGAGCGGCGCGGAGAGCGCGTGCGAAGGATTCGGTGTGCCTGTGCACTTCGCGCTGATTCACTTGGCAGGTCGCCGGGTGGAAGATGGCTTCGATGGGGTCCTCAAGCGTAATGATGTGGTCCTTGCGATCCTGATTGATAAACTCGATAATCGAAGCCAGCGTCGTGGACTTACCGGAGCCGACGGCACCCGTGACGAGAATGAGCCCGTTGGTGAAGCGCGTGAGCGGCACGATGTATTTCTCGGGCAGGTTGATGTCCTTCATCGTCAGAATGCGGCTGTTGATAATGCGGTAGCAGATATCGTAGCCGAGGCGCTGAGAAACAACGGAAGCGCGGTAGCGCCCGAAGTCATTCTGGTAGGCGAAGTCGACGTCTCCGGTCTCTTTGAGACGCGTCCACTCGCGCTCTCCCAAGAAGCTCTCGGTGAGCGCCTGCGTGTCTTCCTTCGTGAGCTGTGGAGCCCCTTCCCACATCGGCACGAGGTTGCCGTGGCGGCGCCAAGTCGGAGGGCAGCAGGAGGGCAGATGCACGTCGGAGCATCCCGCATCAACGCCCATCTTCAGGTAGGCATCGACATGCAGCGAGATAAAGATGAGCAGGTAGCCGCCCTCCTGAACATACAAATAGGCGTGGTGGCGGCCGCATGGGGCATCGTAGATAAAGTCGACGATACCCTGCTCGCTGAGCTGCTGGCGCTGAGCCTGCGTGGTGCAGCTGTTGACGAGGGCGATGGTATCATCGCCGGTCAGCACGCCGGCATCTTCCGCCAGCGGGCTGTACATCCCGCAGCACATCCAGTAGGGCTGCATACCGGCGCCGAGGTACACTGCGGGGCTCAGCGCCCTCTTGATCAGTTCGAGATACTGATCCACCGTATCGAAAATATAGTTGGAATCGCTCATGTCGCTTTCGTCCTCATCGTATCACGTTGAGCGCGTCATGGCGAGTAAAAAAATGAACAAGAAGCAGCTTGCGTGTTACCGCGACGCCAAAGACCGCCGTCCCGAAGTCCGAAGTCTCACGCAGCACCGAGCCGGGCGCAGCAGAGGGCCGCCGGACGACCCACAGCACCCATCAGCTCCGCAGCCCACGCCGCCCTTCACTTCACGCGCCCCCGAACCGCGCCCCACTTCACGCGCACCACTTCACGCGCCCCGCTTCACGCGCACCACTTCACGCGCACCGCTTCACGCGCACCGAACTTCACCCGGCTTCTCGTCTTCCCCCCGCTTTTCGCACCTTGCTTCACGCGCGCCGAGCCGCCCGCACCCCGCTTCCCGCGCCTTGCCGAGGGCAAAGCGCCGTCCCCGCTCGGACGGGTGAGCACCCCTCACACCCGCAGCGGAATCACATGACGTAAAAGAGGGCTTCGGCGACCGTGAGCTTCCGCGAATCCAGCTGAACGGCGCGAGCCAACTCGACGCGTATCTCGCTCATGAGCTCCCGAGCACGGCGCTGAAGCGCCTCACTCGTCTCGGGAGCAAAGCTGCGCCCTTCGGGCATGAGAGGCATGACGGCCATACTGACCAGCAGCGGCATGAGAGCCTCGGCGGCCGCATCGGCACCGGCCGCATCATGAGCCTGCCGCAGCGCTTCCAGCGCCTCTTCACTCAGCGCGATGAGGAGCTCGGCGGAGGGAGCGTCAATCCGGCCGTTGACCGTCTCGCCCCCGGCCGTGATTTCGACGCGCAGAAAGAGGGCGCCGAGCGGCAGCTCATCAAAGGCCGCGGCGTCGAGGAGGTCGTCTTGGGGCAGACTCTCCACGTACTGTCTCAGCGCCAAACTGTTGAGGCGCTCGCGAAGAAAGATGCGCTCGTGCAGCCGCAGCAGACTGAGGCGCTCGTTGGCATTGATTCGGGGGTTCGCGAGGGCATGCAGCGAAGCAGTGAAATCGACCGGGCAGTTGAGCTGCTCCGCCATGCGGGCGCAGCGCGCCCAGATTTCAGGGCTGCGCCGATGCCGATTGAGTCGCGCGAGGCGGTAGAGCTCGGCCATCACGCGGGCGACGGCTCTGCGGCGCTGAGCCGTGCGAAAATCCGAACTCTCGGCCGGAGGCGCAGCCTTCAGAAGCAGCCTTTCGGGCAAAAGGGCGAAGGCGGAATCGCGCCAGGATTCACGCAGCGACGGCGCCTCCGCGACAAACCCCGCCGGCACAGCCTCCTCCGCAGCCCGAACCGCGCTCGCCGCGGGCAGGAGAATCGCCGTAAGAGCGGCGAGCCAAGCTCGGGACACGGGAAGTTGCATCGGCGTAAGGTTCGAGCGGCTCATCAGGCGAACTCGCCCATGTAAAACTTCTTTTTGCCTCGGCGGATGACGACGACGCGCCCCTCGAGAGCCATCTGCGGGTTCACCTCGAAGGCGGGATCGCGAACAACCTCTCCGTTGAGGGAAATGGCGCCGTTGCCGATGAACTCGCGAGCCTCGCGCTTGGAGGCGCAAATCTTGCCGTTGACCAGCACGTCGACCAGCGCACCGGGCACCAACTTCACCGAGGGCACGTTCTTCATCCCCGCGCGAATATCGCGCAAACTCAGCGACGCGAAGTCTCCGGCAAAAAGCTTCTCGCTGATTTCGACCGCGCGGCGGAACTCCTCTTCGCCGTGCAGATCCGTGATAATCTCGCGGGCGAGAGCCTTCTGCGCCAAACGCAGCTCGGGGTGCGCGCCGTGCTCGGCCTCAATCTCGGTAATCTGCTCGGGCGTCAGGAAGGTGAGGCGCTTGAGGTAAGAGATGATGCAGGAATCCTCGGTATTGATGAGGAACTGATAGAGCTCGTAGGGCGAGGTGCGGTTCTTGTCGAGCCAGAGGGCATTGCCCTCACTCTTGCCGAACTTGTTGCCCTGAGAATCGGTAACCAGCGGCATCGTCATGCCGTAGACCTCCTCACCCGTCGTCTTGCGGATCAGCTCGATACCCGTGGTGATGTTGCCCCACTGGTCGCTGCCGGCGACTTGGAGATCGACGCCGCGCGTCTCGTGCAGGTGCTTGAAGTCGATGGCCTGAATGAGCATGTACGAGAACTCGGCATACGAGATACCGCTCTCCATCTGGCGACGCACGAGATCCTTGGAGAGCATGTAACCCACGTTGATGAACTTGCCGTAGTCGCGGAAGTAGTCAATCACGTTCATGCCGTTGATCCAATCGTAATTATTGACGACCTCGAAGCCGAAGAGCTTCTCGACCTGAGCCTTGAGGCACTCATAGTTGTGAAACACCACATCCTTCTGCTGCACCTCGCGCTCGACCGTTCCGCGCGGATCGCCGATGAGCCCGGTGGCCAGCCCCACGAGCAGAATGGGATGGTGCCCCGCAGCCTTCAGGCGCCGGGTGATGAGGAAGCTGGAATAGTGCCCCAAGTGCAGACTGTCAGCCGTCGGATCCGTTCCGATGTAGAAAGTCAGTCCGCCCTTGTTGAGCTTCTCGATGAGATCGGGGCTTGAGATCTGATTAATCAACCCTCGCCATTCCAGTTCTTCGTAAAAAGTCATATGCGTGCGAGGGGCATGATAGCACGAGCCCCACTTCTTGTCAATGCGGTGCAGCGCGGCATCGCCGCCCGAGCGGCAGGCGGCGATGCCGCAAAATGCGGCGGGCTTTTGCGTCCAGGGCAGACGCATTAGAAAAACAGTGTAGACATAGAGAGAAGGATAGGCGCGGATATTCGCTTAGGAATTCAACAT
>NZ_CALXNG010000044.1:0-10145 GCF_944389695.1 Candidatus Parakkermansia intestinigallinarum | reverse complement strand
TCAAGTTTTACGATTACAACACAGCCTTGACGGCCGAATCCGTGCAGCACATCGTGGATACAGTCACGGATTGGAGCACGAGCACGGGTGTCTCGGCCCTGCTTCAGATACCGACGGGCAAACTGACGGAGGAGCAAAAGGCTACGCTGGCGGCCAAGGGATGGACTTATACGGAGGTATAAACATGAACGAAACGGAAACAACGCAAGAAACGACGGAAACGGAGCTGCTCCATTACTTTTTCACGACAGACGAAAAAGGCGAATGGACGGATGAAAACGGGCGGCGCTATGCCGCCAACGCAGGGCGGGCTTTTCATACGCCTCAGGGCCTCAACGCCGGCTGCCCGCAGGCCGCGACGGCAGCCGAGGCCGCAGCGATGAAAGGGCTGACTCACGATCCTCTGCCGCCGGAGACGGAGGATGCCGTGCCACCCCCGACACCGCCGGATGGGTCCGAGATACTCTAGTCTAGCCCCCAGTCCCCCATGATAATCCACCTATCCCGCTATCGCATTACCTACACCCCCTCCGGCGCGGCCCCCATCGAACTGCTCAGCCCTTTGGACATGTGCGATGCCGAGCCAAAGCTGGAAGGAGGCCCGGCGACCGCCACCGCCGAGCTCCTCAGCTCGGCGTGGGCTCACCACCACAGCCGAGGCAACGCCTCCGTGCGCCTCGT
Source organism: Candidatus Parakkermansia intestinigallinarum (assembly GCF_944389695.1). NCBI lineage: Bacteria > Pseudomonadati > Verrucomicrobiota > Verrucomicrobiia > Verrucomicrobiales > Akkermansiaceae > Candidatus Parakkermansia > Candidatus Parakkermansia intestinigallinarum. The sequence goes on along the minus strand of NZ_CALXNG010000044.1, from coordinate 9,464 downwards.
GCTCGACCGCTACACAGCCGCCCCATGCCTCGCTCAGGCCCAAGCCCGCGGGTTGGAATTGTGGCGCACCCTCACCCTGCAACCGGAAGGCGACATCACGCTGGAAACCGCCTTCGCCGGTCTGATCACGGCCCCTCTGATTCGCTGGCGCATGCGCGCGAGCCTCGCCTCCGTTCGCCACATCGACTTGGATGCCGCCAGCAGCCCGTTTGCCGGCAGCGCAGGCTACCACACTCAGTTTGAATTCACCGTCTCGCACATCACCGACATCTGACCCATGGCCGACGACCCCAACCTCAAAATAGGCATCAGCCTCGACACCTCGCAACTGCCCGACGACGTGCAGAAAGTCGAAAGCGAGCTTCAGAGCGCCCTCGAAGGCGTCACATCCGCCGTCGAAGATCAGCAGGCGGCCGCAGAAGACGCAGCCAAAGCCCACAAGGAAGGAGCGGCAGCGGCAACCGACGCGCAGCAGAAAACCGCTCGAGCCGTCGAGGACACCACCAAAGCCCTCGAGCGCCAGCAGCGCGGCGCTGATGACACGGCGAACAAAGTAGGCAGCAGCATCAAGGCCACGACTTCGTCCGCATCTGCCGCCGTCTCCAAGATGTCCAAAGAGAGCGCTACCGCCGCCGGCAGCGTGAGCAAGTCCATCAGCCAAGGCACCCAAGCCGTCGGCGGCTTCACCCGGGCCCTGAACATCGCCAACGGCGTCATGGGATTACTGACCAAAGGCTTTGCCGTCGTCGGCCTCATCAATCAGGTCGCCGCCTCCATGCAGCTGATTGCCGACTGGTATGCCAAAATCAGCAAAAAAGCCGAAGACGCCGCGCAAAAAGTGCGAGCCAGCTGGGCCGCACAGCGCGAAGAAGCCCAACGCTTGAAACGCCAGAACGCCGCCGTCGACGCGCTCAACGAGCAAATCGCCGGCCATGAGAGGCTCCTGGCCCTCATGAGAGAGGAGGCGTCGCACGAAGCCCAAATGCGCGGCATGCGGGCCCGCGCCGAAGGCAATATGGAAGAGGCCGAAAAGGCCACGCTTGATGGTATGTTGGCTCGCGGGGAAATCAGCGAGTACGATCATATTGACCGAACTCGCGCCATCGAAGACAAATCGACCGCTCGCAGACAAGCCGATGAAATGGCATCGGCGCGGGATGATCTTGCCACAGCCACCGAGGCTCTTAACCAGAAGCAGGCGGAACACACCTCAGCCACTGATGCCTTGTCTGCACTAATGCAGCGGGGGAAGCAGCTCGGGCTTGTTGATGAAAGCGGGGTGGATACCAACTACATGGAAAGGTTATCCACGGAATGGGCAAGGCTCAATCAATTCATCAACAAACATGGTGGCGACACGGGTCGCTGGGCAGGCAATCTGCTGAAGGGTGATATTACCCTGAGGGATAACTACGCCAAGGCCGTCTACGCTGCGGCGAAAGAACTCGGTGTCGCAACTACCACAAAAAACGAGGACGGCGAGGAAGTTCTCCGACCTGTGAAAGATCTGGCGACGGCCGTTCAGGAAGAATGGGAACGGCAGCGCCGAGAGCTGAAAGACAAAGCAAACGATGCGAGTGAGCAGGAAGCCGCCGCCTCCAGATCCGTAGCGGAAAAGCAGGACATCCTCGCAGCGAAACAACGTGAACACGAGACGGAGAACGCCGCCATACAGGAACGACGCCGGCAGGAAGACCTTACACTGGCCTACCGAGCCAACGCAGAGGCCGTGCAAGCCTCCACCGCCGCCGCAGAGGCAGAGGCAAAGGCCCGACGTGCTGAGCAAGAGCAGGAGCTGGAGGACCGAGCAAGCGATGCCGCTCAACAAGCCGCCGCCGCTCGAGCGTCCTACGTCAACGCCTGGCAGATGGAGCAGGAACGAGCTGTGGGCTATCAAGCGGAGGGCATGGCCGCCATCAGCCGACTGCTCGCTCGAGCCGAGCGAGAGTCTCAGGTCATGGCTCAACTGCGAGCCGCAGTGACCGGAGGAGAAGTCACCATGACAGAAGACGAAGCCCGACGCTACGGAGCCGACATCCGCAGCGTCAAGGCCGCCGGCCTCACCCCCGAGCAGCAGGCAGGCCTCATCGCCGTCGCCGACCGTCTCAGAGACGCCATGACGGCGGAGGCCGCCTCCCAAGCTGCTGCCGAGGCTGTATCCCGCTACCGCGACGATCGCGCGGACGAGGCAAGAGCCGCCACCCGTCAAAATGTCGATCAGCTCAGATCTGATGCCGCAACGGCGTCTGCTCGGGCGGATGAGGCGGGTGCGCGCACCTCAGGGCCGCCGACAACGCAACCGCAGGCCACCACCATGCCGCAGGCCGCAGCCATGCCCCCCGTCGATGATGCCCTCCGCCAGGCGGGAGACGTCATCCGGCAGCACAACGACCTTGCCTCCCGAACCGGCGATGCCATGGAACAATTCAACTCCACCGCTCAGGCCGCGGCCGCAGCCCTGAGCTCTCAGCAGGAACGGCTCAACCGCCTCGCGGCAGAAAACGCCGCTCTGCGCCAACAAATCACCACCATCTCCCGCGCTAACGTATGATCTACACCGAAGCCGATCTCACCGCCCTCGGCTGCCGCGCCCTGAGCATCACCTACAACTCACTGGCCGCAGACAGCATGACTCTGGAGTTCATCTCTGACCTCCGAGAAGCCGTCGAACTGCCTTTTGACGTAGGCGCCCCGCTGCATCTCCTCCGAGACGGAGTTTGCATCTTCCGCGGTTGGGTGACCGACATCGAGACAACGGAACAAGACCACACGCGCAGCATCGGCGTCACCGTCCAAAACGTCATCGCTCTGCTCGATGCGCTACCCGTCGACATCTCCAGCTACGACGAAAGCGGCGAAACCCTCGAAAGCGCCGCCGCCCTGATACGCCGCGCTCTCGCCGCCGCAGCCAAAAGCTCGGAGCTCGGCGACGAACGCTTCGACATCAACATCGAATCATCCGTGCTCGCCGTCTACTCCAGCGGCACCGAATCCGTCTGGTCCGCCATCACATCCGCCGTGCGCTGGGTGGCCAACGCCGCCAGCTGGTATGACCACACCACCGGCACCCTCCATATCGCAGGCGGCACCATCACCCAAGGCACCAAAGCCACCGCCTCCGTGGACATGCCGACCGACGTCACCGCCGGCACACTCACCATCGGAGACACCGCCTTGGACATCGCCACCCTGTCCTCCGCCTCGGCGTGGCCCAGCTCCCCCGCCACCGTTCTGGCCCAGCGTCTGCGCAGCCATCTCAGCGTCGCGGCGGTCGCGACCGGAGCCACGAGCCTGGCGCTCACCGCCCGCGAGCCAGGCATCAGCGGTAACAGCATAGCCCTCGCTTGGACACCCGCACCCGACTCCGCAAACGACGCCCCGGAGCCCGCCATCACCCCATTCAGCGGCGGCATCACCGGCGGCACGGAACACCTCGCCTCCATCGAGCGTCTCCGCAACGCCGACGACCTGCCGGGCAGCGTTGTCAGCATCCAAACGCAGCGCACCGCGTGGGAAACACCACCCGTCTGTGCCCTGCGCGGGCGCTACACCTACACCAAGCCCTCCGGCAGCAGCATCCACACCCCCGGCGCGTTCATCTACGTCGTGCCGGAGAGCGACGTCTCCGTCGGCGGGGCCCAGTCCGCCCCCGCCGTGCAAAAGGACGCGGGAGATTGGATGCTCGTCAAAGGTTACAAAGTACCGGCCGGATGGGACACCCCCGAAGGTGAAGCCGTCGACATGCACAGCGCCGTGAGCAACGGCCCGGAATGTCACCAATTCTGGTCTCGCTATTTCCGCCAGCTTCGCCGCACGAACATCTCCTGCCTCTCCTACGGCACCCCCGTTTTTGAGCCCGTTCCCGTCGACGAAGCCTACCCCGAAGAAGAGGAAGATGACGAGAGCAACGCCGTTTTCACCGCCTTCCGGCCTCCCACCCTCGAAACGGCAAACGGACCTGCGAACTATCAGGAGTTCTCCCCGCACAACACCCAAAACCTCTACGCCCTTTACGAAGGCCAGTTCCCGGCATCCAGCAGCGCGCGCGGCAATGTCAGCGGCCTGCGATTTTGCCGCGGGCAGCTGCGGCAGTTCGTCTGGCTCAAGAGCGAATATACAGGCACCTTGACAGGATCCGACATCACGGAATTTTTCAGCGGCTCCTCCAAGATCAGCGTCAACGGCGGCGAGCAACAAGTCTCCTGCACCTGCCTCACCCTCGACGGCATCTTCATCAACCGCCGGCGCACGCGTTACCAGTCGGGCACTCTCGCACAACCATCAGACTCAACAGACGGCACAGAAGCGGAGACCGATGAGCTATCCCGAACCGATTATATCCAAGCCATCACCGACTACTACATCTCCAGCCGCCCCTACGGCACCCACGGCAGCATGACACTCGCGGCTGTTGCCAACTACATCCACAGTGACCGCTACGGCATCCTCAAATCAGCACAGTGGAAACCGGCCAGCGGAGACCTCACCCTCACCACGGGAGCCGGCGGTCCGCTCGGCGTCGATGCCATCCTCCAGCGTCAGCAAGTCGGCCGCAGACAAGCCCTCTCCGATATCGCCGCATCCGTCGCCGCCGCAAGTCAAGAATCCTCCGGAGCCGAGGGCGACGACAGCGAGGATGACAGCTACCCCATGGTCGGAGCTGCTGCCAGCGCCACCTACCAAGCCATCACTCAAGCGGCCCGGGCTGAACCCTTTGCCGTGTATCGCGACGATGACGGCAAGATCTGGATCAACGGCGGCCCTCTCCCGACACCCACGGGCATGATCGACGTCGACCCCATCAACATCACCGACTACTGGCAGACAGGCCGGCAGTACTACATCAAAGCAGCATACAACCGCACATCGGGCTCTTGGGAGCCTAAAGTCCTCTACCGCGACGCCGGCGACAATGATACCCATTGAACCCTACAGATCCGCCGATACCATCCATGATGACAGCTGGGGCATTCAGCCGGGCAGCGGCATTGCCTACCCGGTGACTGGCGCAGAGACATCCGGCCTGCCCTCATCACGCCTCGGCGGAGCCCCGGCGTATGCCCCGCCGGCATGGGGCAGCATGGCGGCGCAAGAATATGCGAACGTCACCGTCTGGCAGGTCGTGACGGACCTCGACGGCGCCGGAGGCCAACACATAGCAGGCCGCCTGATGGCCGCCTACTGGAGCGGGCGCCTGTGGCTCAAAATCACCGGAGACAACGCGCCCGTCACCGCCGACGCCGAAACGCAGAACGAACAACCGAGCGGCGCAGGCTATCTCGGAACAGCCGGCATCGGCGGCCTGCCGACTGACGCACCGAGCCGAGCCGTAACCCCTCAGCTCTATATCTGCCCCATGGCCATCCGAGACAACTACCTCAAAACCGACCAAGGCACATGGCGAGCCGACGTGTGGTGGGAAGTGTTGGCCAACTACAGCTACCACCCGGAGCCGGGCGTCTGGCAGTCCGTAGACGGCGGAGGCTGGGCGTTCAAGCAAGCCATCCGCGTGACCATCTGGGCCATCGCCTGCGGCAACGTGCTCTGCTTCCACACAACAGCAAGCCCCATGTACACCGACGACCTGATGGCATCCGCCCCCGTTGCCTCGCGACTCGCCTACAGCGCCTGGGGCCTTCCCTACGAATCAATGCGGGGCTACAACCTCGACACCCTCACCGCCGAAGGAGGCCCCTTCGCCCCCTTCTGGTGCGCCCTTCTGCCGTGGGAGCAAGACAACACCACCCCGTACACCCTGGCAGACGACAACATCCCTCAACCCATCCCCGCCAGCCTCGGAACGGAGAATTATCTCGGCAGCGCCGGCACCATCCCGCACACCATCCCTCCCGCCATCGCCGCCCCCTTAAACATCTGCGGTCGCTTCCACTACAGCCCACCATGGGGCATCGCCCAGTCGCAGGTCCTTTGGCCGTGGGAATACGGCTCGGCCTACGGCAACATGCCCGACGTCTCGGAATTCACCGGATACACCTCGTGGCTCGAAGCCGTGCAAGGCTACCTGATTAACCCTGCGTCGCCGCAGGACCATACCGAAAGTGCACAAGACTACTGCTTCGACCCCGCCAGCATCGAAGGGCAGGGCATCCTGATGGGCTACCACCTCGGCTGGTACACCCCCGGCGAAACCATCTGGCCACCCACCGCCGCCCCCTACGAAGTCCTGACCGCAGCCGAGCTGGTCAGCCCCTTCGGCCGCTACTACCTGGCCATAGCCGGCAGCACCGCTGACGGCATCCTGCTCACAGCCTCATGCTTCGCCGAGCCGGGCCCTGACGACCTCGGTGACGACCCGGGCCCTGCCGTAGGCCCAACCCCCAACCCAGAACCCCATCCGCAACCCGGCCCCGGACCATGGAATCCCCCCGCGCCGGACCCGGACGAACCGGACGACCCTGATCCGCCCGGAGGCGCAACGTGGCTGCCTGACGGCTACTACTACATCGCCGGCAGCGGCGTCACCATAACCGCAGACCGCAGCACCGAACGCACCGATGGCGTCGTCACCGCCATCCGCTATGACTTCAGCATCGACGTCAGCCTCGACATATACGCGACGGCCTCCACCCGCTACCGAGTCGACGCCACCCTCAGCACCACCAACGGCGGCAGCTACACCTACCAAGGAGGCACCTACACCATGTACTACGGCTTTGCGCCCCTCCAAGGCGAGACATCAGCCGCCACCGTCACATGGAAATCCAGCTACATGTACGACGACAGCGACAGCAAAAACGTCGCCTTGCGAACCTACATCCCCGGCACCGTCACCGTCGCAGCAGACTTCCCTCAAAGCGGCAACGCCGACAGTGAAAGCCTGCCCACTAGTAACATTCTGGCCATCAGGAACACCGGGCGCTCCATCACCCGAAGCAGCGACGGTGTGAAGCGCCAATTCCACATCTACACCATCGCCCTCAAAACGGAAACGCTCAAAGGCATCATGCTGCGCAAAGCCCTGAACCACACCCCCGCCGTGCAACTGGGCCCGGCGTCGGCAACCGGCATCAACAGCGGACCTCCCGACCCGCCCACCGTGACGGCATCGCTCGGCGCCGTCACCATCGCGCACGATACAAGCCCCTACACCGACTACCCGTCCGACGTCACCGGCTGCCTGATACCCGACATCGCGGCAGACTACAGCACCAACGGCAGCATCTTCACCGGCATCACGGTAAGCGGCAGCGCCACGTGGCTGTACGGAGACGACACACGCGCCAACGGCAGCATCGACGCCCGATTCAACATCACCCTGCCGGACCAATCGGCAAACCTGTAACCTCGATTCCCCCCCCACACTTATGACTGAAATTCGAAAAAAGACCTCCCACATGGGAACGCTGGTGATCAAACCCGTCAGCAAAATGACCGCCCGAGAACTGATCGTGCAACACCACTATTCACACAAATGGCTGGCCTCGTTCGGCATTCATAACTATGGCATCTTCCGGGATCAAGAGGAGGATGAAGCCCAGTGCCTCGGCGTTGCCTCATACGGCTACATGAAAACTCCCAAGGCTCACGTCATCGAAAGCTCAGTCCCCGGCGGATGGATGATCGAGCTGAACCGCATGTGGATCAGCGATGAACTGGGGCGCAACGCCGAGAGCATCCTCATATCCTCAAGTCTCAAACTCCTGAAACAAGCAGACCCCACCATCGTAGCCGTTCAGTCATTTGCCGACGGACGTGTCGGGTGCGGGACCATCTACAAGGCAGCCAATTTCCGCTATTTCGGCTACCACTGGACAACTTTTTTACAAAATCGGCGCTCCCGCGAAATCACGCACCAGCAAATCCTGACATGCTCCACCTGCGCGAGTGGATTCATCCGCACAAACGCAGCGCTGCTTGTCGGCGACATGGACATCTTCCGTGCCAAGACATACCGCTACATCTACTTCCTTCATCCCTCGGCCAAGTTCGTGGGCAACGGGAAAGAGCAACCTTACCCGCCGTACGAACGGGGCACGGAACCGGCCATCTGGTACATCAACCCCGAGCGCCTGAGGCCCCGGCTCATCGCAGCGGTGGATACACTGCTGGAGCGCTGGCCGCATAAGCGCTGCATAGCATCTGGGGGAGAATGAAGAAAGCCACCGGGGCCGAAGCCCCGGTGACCAACTCTAAACCGACAGAATCGGTGCCATCCGTCGATGGCGGCGTCATTGTATCGCGGTATAGATCGAATTTCAAGAGAAAATCGCGATGACCATTTGGGCTTGCTGTGCCCCATCGTGTAGAGTAGAATGGCGGTGTCGGCCGACGGGTCGGCGTCCAAACTCTAAACACATACAGAACATGAAACACAGCATCTCCTTTGCGGAGCTGTGCCCTGCGGAATCACCTGACTTCGCGGAGCACCTGCTCTATAGTATCAACGTGATTGCAAGCCGGGCAGCGGCCGACGCCCAAGCTATGACTGGTTCGGAAGACACTCCGGTATTTTCGCACTTGGACGAAACGGGGATCTCCTTTAGCGCCGAGCCTCTGGAGGCAGCCCCCTGCGCGGCACCCATCTTCACCGTGCCGCGAAATCTCCCCCTGAGAAGAGGCATCCGGCTCGATAACGCCCTCGGGGATTTCCAATACAAAGCATGGCTGATCAGGCTCAGAAATGCCCTCATCGAGTCTGAACTCCAGCAGCAACTACCCCTGCCTCCGGCAATCTGCGACGAGCTCCGCTGGCGGCATTTGTGTCAGAGGGTGGACAACCTGACCATGATCTGCACGCTGGCCGCCCCAGTGCGCCTGCCCTATCGGGTCGCTCTCTGGCTCCCGCCGGACAGAAGCGGCCAGCGTTTCACCACAGACGACTGGGACGCCGCCGCCCTTGGCGAGATATGGATCGAATTCGCCCCGTTTCGAGCAATGCAGCGGGATGGACTCAACGACATTCGGCGCCTATTGTCATCCGCCTCCATCGACCCGGGCAGGGCATGTGCAACGATCACAGCGGAGCACCCCAAGCGAGCGTCATTGAGCTTTCCCCTCGAGCACGACTGATACAAATCAGGCGGGGTAAAATCCCCGCCTTTCCTCTTCTATACCCCTGCCAAGCCTGTGCCTCCTGCAAGCCGAGGCTCTGCCATCCGCCTGCCGCTGCCGCGCTTCTCGTTAAACAGGCCTCTCTTCCCTCATTTCCTTGCAAATCTTCCCTCATGCCGCTTGCCGCGCTACAGGGTTTGGGGAGGGGGCGCGTAGCCCCTCCCCATTCTTCCGAGCAGTGCCGCAGAGAAGATTCCAAAGGAGATGAGCGAGAAGCTCTCTCCTTTGGTCCAAGGGGACAGGGGAGGCGGACAGCCTCCCCGGCTCGGCTTCACCCCGAGGGGTTGCTTTTACTCAGAGTCAATTTCGCGCCTCCGTTGCAGCAAAAGCAGGATCGCGTCTCGACATTGCCGTACCCTCATTGTTAGTGCAATGGGGTCGAGAGATTCATG
>NZ_CALXNG010000043.1:0-12002 GCF_944389695.1 Candidatus Parakkermansia intestinigallinarum | reverse complement strand
CGTGCTCGTGGAGTGCAGCGGTGGCTCACTCGGTGGTCTGATATGCGGTTTCCACACACTTTGCGCTTGACCCCACAATCCCTCGCCAAACGGGAAAAGCATCGGGAAGGAGGTGCGGATTGCGTGCTGCTCGACGCTCGCACTTCGGTATATCGTAAACAAGAAAGTAAAAATCAACATAAGCTCCTCGTCGTGAAGCGCTTATGTGCAATACCACAGACGGGACTCGAACCCGTACGGCATCAACTGCCGGGAGATTTTAAGTCTCCTGCGTCTACCATTCCGCCACTGTGGCCGATTGCTCGGCTATTGAAACACATTCAGCGGCACTTGGCAAGGAAAAACCGGGCGCATGACGGCGCTTTTGCCGCGGCTTCACAGACCGAGCAGGCAGCTTGCAAGAAAGCGCGGCAGGGGCTCTTTGCCGGGCGGTCGCAGGATTTCGGCGCCGGGGACTTGGGCGGCGAATTTCGCCTTCGGGTTCACCAGTACGGCGCGTTCGCAGATGGAGAGCATGGGAAGGTCTGCTGCGCTGTCGGTGTAGCCGACGTCGGCGCGCCGGATGCCCAGAGCGGCGAGGCGGATGAGCTTGTTGGCTCCCTTGTTGTTGCCGGGTGCGGGGACGCGCGGCATGAACGGCACGCGATCAAAGGGGCTGATGGGGGTGCCGATGCAGTGGGTGAAGCCCAGTTCACGCCCGACGTGTTGAGTCCACCAGTCCGGTGAGGCTGAGCAGAGCACGGTCGTGTCTCCGGCGGCTTGGTGGGCCCGCAGTTTCGCCAAAACGGGGGGGTAGAGTGCGGGGATGAGTTCTTCGTTGACGAAGGCGCGGCATTCGGCGTCGAGCTCGTCGGCTTTCATGCCCCATGCGTAGCATAAAAAGGCACGCTTCATGCGCTCGGTGTTGAAAATTCGCAGCGCTCGGAGGATGCCGCAGACGGCGACGGGGATGAGGTAGAGGCGCCGCATACCGTGCCGACGTAGCACCCGGCGGGCGAAGCGCAGTTGCGAGTCGCCGGGAAAGAGGGTGCCGTCCATGTCGAAGAGTGCGATCATGCGTTGAGTCGTCCGAAGCGGCGGAAGAGCCAGACGAGCAGGGCGCCCATGATAATGCCCCCGAGGTGTCCGGCTTCGCCGCCGGCGTTGGTCCAGCCCAGCAGGACGGTGGCGGCGGCAACGCCGATGATGATCAGGGCAAAGGCTCGCAGGCTCAGGGTGACCGGCGGGAAGAGCAGGCTGATGTTGACGCGCGGGTAGAGGATGGCGGTGGCCGTCATGACGCCGTAGATGGCGGCGGAGGCGCCGATGAGCGGGATGAGTTGCCACAGGAGGATGCCTCCGACGCCGATGTAGTCGAGGTAGAGGCTGAGGATGGCGGGCGGCACGGCGCTCCCCGTGCCGTAGAGGCCGAGCGAGCCGAGCGCCGAGCTGAAGAGGGCGCCGGCGACGCCGCAGAGCAGGTAGAAGGCGAGGTAGCGCTTCGGGCCGAGGGCGTACTCGATGACGGGGCCGAAGAAGTAGAGGGCCCACATGTTGAAGAGCAGGTGGGTGAAGTTGGCGTGCAGGAATTGGTAGGTGATGAGGCGCCAGAGTTCGCCTTCGATGAAGCAGGTGTACCAAGAGTAGGCTCCGATGATTTCAAGCACGGGCGTCGCGGGGCCGTTGCCGGCGATGACCGGGTCGCTGATGCAGAAGATGGCCGGTTGGCGCACGAAGAGGCCGACGATGTAGACGACGACGTTGATGGTGATGAGGGCTTGGGTGACGGTGAGGCGAAACTGATTCATGGGTCGGGTCTGCGGGTAAAGCGGGTAAAGCGGGTAAAGCGGGTAAAGCGGGTGCGGGGCGGCTTATTCGGCGTCTTCTCCGGCGAGTTCGTCGTCGCTGATGCCGAGGCGGCGGCCGATGCTGCGGATTTCATCGTAGGTGAGGATGTGCTCCATGATGCAGGCGGCGGCGTCGGCCCGCTCGGGGCTGAGGCCGGCGGCTTCGCGCATGAAGCGGCGGATGATGCGGTGCGCGCGAATGACGCTGTCGGCATATTCGCGTCCGGCATCCGTCAGCCGGATGGGGGCGTATTGCCGATATTCGATGAGCCCTTCGGCGGCGAGCTGGCGCATGGCCGCCGTGACGCTCGGCTTTTTGACGCCGAGGATGTTGGCGATTTCACTCACTTGAGCCGTGCCGTATTTGCGGCAGAGCCTGCCGATGGCCTCCAGATAGTCTTCAGCGCTGCGACTGAGGCGATTTTGTCGATCGGGCATGGCTCAGGCTTTTTTCTGCAGGGTGGCGACGCACTCGAGGTGCTTGGTTTGCGGGAAGAGGTCGAAGGGCTGCACCTCGGTGACCTCGTAGCCGGCCTTGTCAAATTCGGCCAGATCGCGGATTTGCGTCGCCGGGTTGCAGGAGACGTAGACGACTCTCGCCGGGCCGAAGGCGAAGAGCTGGTTGAGGAAGGCGGCGTCGCAGCCCTTGCGGGGCGGGTCGATGACGACGGCCGTTTCTTCCGCCGGGAAGTCGACTTTCTCAAAGATGGCTTCGGCGCTCGCCGCGAGGAATTCGGCGTGGGTGATGCCGTTGGTTCGGGCGTTGGCGCGCGCCCAGTCGGCGCTCGTTTCGCTGACCTCGACGCCCAGCACCTTGCGGAAGCTCGGGGCGAGCGTCAGGGCAAAGAGGCCGCTGCCGCAGTAGGCGTCGACGAGGTACCGGGCGCCGCCGCCGGCGGCTTGGCGGGCGACGTAGCCCGTGAAGGCGGGAAGGATGAAGGGGTTGTTTTGGAAGAAGTCTCCCGCCAAAAAGTTGAAGGTGAGGGAGCCGACGCGTTCGGTGCAGACGGCGTTGTTGTTGGTGATGACGCTCCCTTCGCTCACGCGCATCAGCAGGGTCGCTCCCCGGCGGTAGCGGTCGGCCGCTGCCTGTACGCTGCGGCGCAGGACGGGCAGGGCTTCGTTGATGGGATCCATGGCGATGGGGCACTGCGCGACGTCGCAGACCTCGCTGCGCGAGCCCGTCCGCAGGAATCCGATGTTGCCCATGCGCGCGGCTTTCGGTTTATGAAAATGCGGGGTGATTTTGGAGCGGTAGCCGTAGGTGCGGGGGGAGGCTATGGCCGGGTTGACGGGCAGGTTGAGCCCGGCTTGCAGACGAAGCAGGTCGGCCACTTGGGCCGTCTTCCATTCGAGTTGCGCGTCGTAGTCGAGGTGTTGGTACTGGCAGCCGCCGCAGGTGCCGAAGAGTTTGCAGCGGGGCTTGACGCGGTCGCTCGAGGGCTCGAGTACTTTAATGAGGTCGGCGTATGAACAGTTTTTTTCGTTGCGGTAGATGCGCGCGAGAACGAGTTCTCCGGGCAGGCTGAAAGGCACGAAGACGACCCAGTTGTTGACGCGCCCGACGCCGTATCCTTGGTTGGAGAGTGCCTTTATGCGCAGTTCGATGTAGAGATGGTAGTCGAAGGGGGTGGGAACAAAGTTTCGGGGTACGGTTTCCATAGGGTCGATGGTGTGCGATGGGTCGTTTTTTCTGCGGCGTCAGGCGTGAAAGAGTGTCGGGAACAGGGTGCGGGAAGAGGCTGCTTCGGCGGGCGAAGCCGAGGCCGTAGTCGGCGCCTCAGTTGCTCTTGCTCGGTGTGGCCTTGCCGTTGATATCAAGGGGAAGAGCCTGCGGCAGCGACGGGGAACGCAGGCCGCGCCGCTCGACGGAGTTGGGCTGCGGCACGCTGCTCTCGCGGGCGCTGGCGGCTTCTTCCGGCGGAACGGGGACGAGGTTGCGCAGGGGCGAGAGTCCCGTCGGGGTCGGCAGGAAGTCCGGCTCGGGCACGGTGAGCCCGTCCTGACCGGGCGTGGTGTTGAGCAGAGCCCTGGCCGCTTTCTGCTGCTCGGGCGTAGGCGTCTGTGCCGAAGCCGCGGAGGACGCTCCGGCCGACGATGCCTGAGCGGCGCCCCGGCCGCCCTCGGCGGTCTTCGGCCGGGCCTCGGCGCGGCTGCGTGCGTTTGCCGACAGCAGGAAGTCGGGCACTCTCGGCTTGCTGTCCCGGCGCCAGAACGGGCGCGTGCAGGAGGACAGAAGCATGGCGACGGCGGCAAGGCCGCCTATGTATCCCGTAGCTCTCATGTTCGCCGAGTATCCTAGCACAAAAAGCCCTTCGTGGCAAGAACGAAACGCCGCTCGAGAGCCAAAAGAAACGGGCGCGCGCGAGCGTGGGCGCGATGCAACGCGCCTGCGCACGCAAGACGGGCGCTGAGGGAAGGGGCGAGATGCCGCACGCCGAAGAAAAATGCAGCTTTTCACATGAATTGACTTGACATTCGGTTGAAAATGGGTAAACTCCACTCCACCAAAACGAGAAACCAATCTTTTTATCTGCATTATGGCTCACACTCTGTCCGCTAAGAAGCGCATCCGCCAGACGATCGCCCGCACGGCCGTCAACCGTTCCATCATGTCCCGCGTCCGCACCTTCCGCAAGAAGGTTGCTGCGGCCGTTGAAGCCAAGGACAAGGCCGCTGCCGTGGCCGCTTACAACGAGTTCTCTTCCGTCATTGACAAGGCCGCCAAGAAGGGCACCGTGCCGGCCAACCGCGCGGCCAACTACAAGAGCAAGGCAGCCAAGGCCGTGGCTTCCATCGCCTGAGTTCCCTTTCAGGTTTTCCGTTTTTGAGTATGGCGGGGCATCGGCGAGCCGATGTCCCGCCGACTTTTGAATGTCTTTCTGCCCGATGAAACAGGATCGCAAGGAAATCGCCAACACTGTTCTTCAGGACCCCTCCTCCTACAAGGTCTGTGCGGTCTGCGGCGCTATCGTCGACAGGGAAGTCGGCACCTGCCCGGACTGCTACGCCTATCGCTTCATCTGCGATCCTGCCGTCGTCTCCGACAAGGCGATCGATTTGGCGGCGCTGCCCCGCACGGCTATCGGGCATCTTGATCTCGAGGATTGAGCCGGGCCGAGCTGCACCTTGTTTGAGGCTCGCCCCTGCTTGAGGCTCGCGGCATGAGCATCCGGGCTCACTCGGGGCGCTTGTCTTCCGGATCGCCGTCGCCGGGCTCGTACGGGAAGAAGACGGAGTAGTTGTCTTCATCCTCGTCCTCCGCAGCGGTGAGCAGGAGTTCGTCGTCTTCGGCCTCCTCCCCGATGCCGCTTGAGAGAGATGTGACGCCGTCTCCGGGAATGGGGCAGTAGGCGTCTTCGTCGTTCAATAGGTCTCGGTTCGCCCGTTGACTGCGGCGCTCGTAGAAGTCCGTCATGGAGTCGATGGCGAAGAGGATGAACTCCGTCCTGTTCACGAAATTGAGCTCGCAGAGTTCGTCCACTTCGTCGATGAGATCAGCCGGGCAGTGGAGGAGGATAAGCTTGATGTCTCCTGATTTCATGTCTCTCTCTGCATTCAGGGCGGTTGCTCGGCCCGCGCTGAGAGCAGGACGGTGCACGGAAGCCGTTGTCATACTATACCCATAAGCTAACTGAATCAAGCGCATAATACCGGCGGAGCGCAAAAAACGAATCGCGCCGGAGCCCCGTTTGCCGCTCTCTTCGCTTCCGCGAGGCCGAGCCTCATTCCTTGTTACGTTTTTTGCGCGACCGATCGTTTTTTCTTGACGTCATGAGCCTTGCCTGTATACTAATAGCATTACTTTTCATCGAGAATGAAGCTCATCCATCACACCCCTTTGCCCAAGCGGTTCATCAAGCGCAAAAAGCGCGGTTTTGCGCTCATCGCGACGCTGACCCTCATGATGCTGCTGACGCTCATCGCCGTCGGTCTGCTGGCTCTGGCCTCATCGCAGACGCGCATCGCGCAATACACCGTGTTGCAGGCGGAGGCGAGGCAGCAGGCTCTCGTCGGCCTCGATGCCGCCATTGCCGAGCTTCAGCTGGAGATGGGACCCGATCAGCGCGTGTCGGCCAATTCGGGTATTGTCCAGATGTCCGAAGGCGCCTCGACGCCCCACGTGCTCGGCGTTTGGGATAGCTGGGACGGCCCGATTTACGGCAGCAGCCGCTCCGGGCACGGAAACAGTATTCAGAGCACGTATCAGCAGGGGCGCCCGAACATGTTCCGCCGCTGGCTGATCTCGACGCGCGACGTCAAGGCCTCGCGCGATTTCAAATCTTCGGGCGATCTGGCCAAGCGCAGCCCGGGGCGCCGCGTCTGCCTCGTCGGTACGGGAACGCTCGGCAGCAGCAATTCGGTTTCGCGGCGCGACTACATCTACGCCGATCTGCTGACGATGCCTTCGACCGGCAGCAATGAGGCTTGCTTCGCGTGGTGGATCTGCGGCGAGAATCAGAAGGCCAAGGCCGGCGTTGTGGATCCCGAGGAGACGAACGACGCGGAAGAGGTGCTTCATCGCACCTGGAATACTCCCGGCCCGATCTTCAGCAGCGACAGCATCGGTGCTTACCTCAACGGTGATATGCAGCGCCGCGATGCCGCCAAAATTCTCTCTCTGCAGACGATCGTGCTGATGGGCGCCGGCAATCTCGGTGAGGGTACGCCCTTCTTCTTCGACGTGACGACGTCTTCCCATTCGCTGATCACCAACGTGCGCGACGGCGGTCTGAAGACGGACCTCTGCCTGCTGCTCAACAAGAAGTCCCTCTCGGGTACTCCTTATGCGGGCGATGATACGAGTGACCGAGCCATTGCGACGGAAGCCCCGGGATGCTCCGAGCCGAACTTCCCCATCGGTTCATGGCAGACCCTGCACGCTTACTACAACACTTGGCCAGACGGTTCCGCCAGTGACGGCAAGAACTTCACGACCCGCCTCATCGGCACCCTCGATAACGCCTACACGCGCATGAGCGGCTGCGTGACGGATGCCTCGGGGCAGGGGTATAGCGATCCTGATGAAACGAGTGCGACGTCGTCAACCGCCACGTATTACAGCAACCGCTCCATGCTTGATCAGGGCTCGAAGAGTGCCGGCTACGGCCGTACGCCCGTCATCCTTGCGTTCATGAACAACTTCGGTCTCGTCACCGAGGAGCTGGAGGGCAAGATGACCACCGATGAGAAGGAGCCCGATCAGGCCTACAAGCTCAGCCTCTGCTTCGCGCCGATGTTCTTGTGGTGGAATCCCTACAACGTGCCCATGAAGGTTCGCGGCGAGCAGCTCTGGTCTCACTCCGCGCCCTACAAGACGACCTGGATTCAGACCTACGCCATCACGCAGGCCGGCACTTGGAACTACACCTGGTCGCGCTACGCCATGGATCAGGGCTCGAGCGATACGCAGCTCGGTCAGGACCTCGGCGATTACTTCCTCAAGAGCTCGAACGATCGCAAGGGTGACATTGTCTTTGAGCCGGGTGAGATCCTCTTCTTCTCTCCCGCCAAGGCTCGTATCACGAGCGAGTATGATCGGGCCTTCATGAATCCTTGGGCCATTGGTTATCATCCCGCCAATGTCGCCGGCTACAAGGCGAAGTTCTACAGCAATGCCGGCGGTAAAAAAGATGACCCCGGTATCTCCAGTGAGACGAATATCAACGCCGGCAAGTTCTATCTGGAGTTGCAGATGGGCTTGACGGAGAACGGCACGGCGCCGCGGACCGACGGCTACTTCTTCTCGCCCCAGCGCGCCGAGTGTGTTACCGTGATGAACGGCTTTAACGGCTCGGACGCCACCAACTACGGTGTCGGCGGCTACGGCAAGCGCGCCCACTCCCCGCAGTACTTCATCCTTGGCTGGTATGATCCGAGCAATCCCGGCACCAGCACGGTCTTCTGTGATGCCGACCGCAACAATGCCGTGTGGTCGACGGACGGCACGCAGAGCGATCCCTCCGTTCCCTATTACGTCGCGGCTCTCGGCATCGCGGCCAAGTCCGCCAACCCGAACCTCGACAGCCGCATATTCTCGGGCCGGGATTTCCGCGGCAAGATCTGGCAGCATTCATCGCCGGCCTTCTACGGCTCGATGATTGTCAATCCCGATGATCAGTATCGCCAGTACCACCCCTACCAGCTTGCGGCTCTGGATGTCGGATCGGGTCTCACGGCTTCGCCCATGGATAACATCGGCGACAACGGCGTGCTCGGTATTACTTCCGACGGCGAGCAGGTGTCGTATGCCTCCGTGCTCGAGTTGCCGGTGCATCCGCCTTTCTCGCTGGCGGGCTTTGCGGGCATGCGTCTTCAGCCCGGCTGGTACAAGAGCGGCGGGGCTTTGAGTCAGAGACGACGCATGCAGTACCAGTGCGGTGTGCCCGGCGTGGGTATCGGTAACTCTTTTGCTGATCCCTGCCTGCCGGCGGATGATGTCTACGTGATGAATGCTAATAATATCCCGACCTCAGGCTCAGCTAACGAGAACAGGGTCAACGGCAACGGACGCATTTTCCAAGAGTTTTACGATCATGGTCTGCTCATCAACGATGCGCTGTGGGATACTTGGTTCTGTTCATCAGTCTCCGACATGCCGACGAGCCGAGAAGGCGGCATGAAAGCCAAGAAGGTGCTTGAGGCCTTCATGAGCGGTACGGAAGATTTGCCGGTGGCGCGCTACCGCAAGATCTCGACACCGTATGATCAGAAGGCCATCGTCAAGCGCATCATGGATGACGACGGCTGGAAGTACATCGCCCAGTATCTCATCATTGACGGCGGCTTCAACGTCAACTCGACCTCGGTTGAGGCTTGGAAGGCCGTGCTGCAGGGGCTGGCACGCCGCCAGCTCGTGAGCAATGCCGGCGGTCGTCTGAGCGTGGTGAAGGACGGCGATTCACAAAGCGAGGTCCTCTTCTCTCGCTTCATGGTCAGTACGTCGGATAAGAGTATCGACTCACTTGGTTCGTACAGTCCGATGCAGGGCTCGACGAGCCTCCGCCGAGGCGGACAGGCGGCTGCATGGGGCGAGATTCGCAAGCTCGATGAGTCCTCCATCGCCGAGCTGGCGGAGAAGATTGTCGAAGAAGTCAAGAAGCGCGGGCCCTTCCTCAGCATGTCCGACTTCATTAACCGCCGCCTCGATAGCTCGAACAAGGATGGCGCCGCCCTCAAGGGGGCTCTTCAGGCGGCCATTGATGCGACGGATATCAACCGCGACTTCCAAGAGGTTCAGGTGAAGCCCGCCTCCGGCAGCCTCTACAAGTTCAAGGCCGCCGAGGAAGGCTCTCTGCACACGGCTGCGCCGGGCTATCTGATTCAGAGCGATGTGCTCGCTTCGCTCGGCAACATCCTCACCGTGCGAGACGATACCTTTGTCGTGCGCTCCTTCGGCTGCGTCCGCAACGCCGACGGCATCATCCTCGCTCAGGCATGGTGCGAGGCCGTGGTGCAGCGCAGCATCGACTACGTCGATCCGAGCAACAGCCCCACGGACGTGGACAAGAAGCGCTCCGACCCCAACCGCCCCTCCGGCTCCGGTGAAAAAGACCTCAGCGATATCAACAAGGTGATGGGTCGCAAATTCCGCGTTGTCTCCTTCAAGTGGCTCGACGTTTGGGATATCTGAGAGCTCCGGGCGCCGCCCTTGCGGCGGAAGCGCCCGAAGTCCCCTGACGGAAAAGCCCCCGCCTCGGCATGAGGCGGGGGCTTTTCCGTCGCGCGGCGAAGGCCTGCTTGCAGAGGCGCGGCGCGGGTGCGGCGGCAGGTCCTTTAGCTCTTTAGCCGCGGCAGCGCCGCCACGGCTTGAAAAACTCCTCCACGGGCCGACCCGCCGCAATATGGCGCAGCAGGGCCGTGCCGAAGACGGCGGCATCGGGGCGGGCGTCATCGGGCAGGGCATCGAGCTGCGACGGGTGGCTCAGGCCGAAGCCGAGGGCCAGCGGTACGTCGAAGGCGCGGCGTGCGCGGCGCATCGTCTCGGCCACGGTATCGAGCCTGCGGTTGCTGTCTCCCGTCGTTCCCAGCACCGAAACGACGTAGACGTAATCGCGGGAGTAAGGCGCGTAGAGCTGCATGCGTTCCTCCGAGCAGTTCGGCCCGACGAGCGTCACGAGCGTCAGCCCCGCGGGCTCGAGAGCCGCGCGAAACTCGGGCGACTCCTCCAGCGGCAGATCGGGCACCACCAGACCGCTCACCCCGATTTGGACGCAGTCTGCGGCGAGCGCTTCGAGCCCGTACTGCAAAAAGGGATTCGCGTAGCCCATCAGCACAATCTTTGCGCGGAGAGACGGGCGCAGGCGGCGCAGCTCATCGAGAGCCCGGCGCAGCGTCACCCCGCGCGCCAGAGCTTCGCGGCTCATCGCCTCGATGACCGGGCCGTCAGCCACCGGGTCGGAGAAGGGAATACCCACCTCAATGATATCAGCCCCCGCGCGGTCGATGGCGAGCAGCGTTTCGCCGAAGCGCTCAAGAGACGGGAACCCCGCCGTGATAAAGGGAATGAGAGCCGTGCGGCCCTCGCGTTTCGCTTTCAATATCGTATCTTTCATGGTGTGTCAGCAGGCAGAAGGGGAATCAGTCAAGGTGAATGTAGTGCAGAACATGGTCGAGGTCTTTATCGCCGCGCCCGGAAAGGTTGACGAGCACGCGGCTGCCGGGAGCTATCTCCTCGCGGTGCTCGAGCACCCAGGCCAGCGCGTGGCTCGACTCGAGCGCCGGAATAATGCCCTCGCGGCGCGAGAGGGTGAGGAAGGCGTTGAGCGCCTCGTGGTCGTAGGCGATGCCGTAGTGCACGCGGCCGATGGCGTGCAGCCACACGTGCTCCGGGCCGACGCCGGGGTAGTCGAGGCCGGCGGAAATGGACGACGACTCCATAATCTGCCCGTCCTCATCCTGCAGCAGCATCGTGCGCACCCCGTGCAGCACGCCCGGCCGCCCGAGATTGATGGCCGCCGAATGCTCGCAGCCCGGCTCCCCCGTGCCTCCGGCCTCGACCCCCACCAAGCGCACCTCATCAAAGGGCACGAAGGGGTGCAGCATCCCGATGGCATTCGAGCCGCCGCCCACGCAGGCCACCACGCAGTCCGGCAGCGCACCCGCCATCTCGCGCATCTGCGCGACGGACTCCCGGCCGATGACACTCTGCAACTCGCGCACAATCGTCGGGAAGGGGTGGGGACCCGCCGCCGTGCCGAACACGTAGAGCGTGTCATCCTGATGGGCAATCCAGTAGCGCAGCGCATCATTGATGGCGTCCTTGAGCGTGCATGAACCGTTCTTCACGGCGACCACCTCGGCTCCGAGCAAGCGCATGCGCTGCACATTCGGAGCTTGGCGCTCCACGTCCTTGGCGCCCATGAAAATCGTACAGCGCATGCCGAATTTGGCCGCCGCCGTCGCCGTCGCCACGCCGTGTTGGCCGGCGCCCGTCTCGGCAATGACGTGAGTCTTGCCCATCAGGTGAGCCAGCAGCGTTTGCCCGATGGCATTGTTGATTTTGTGCGCACCCGTGTGGAGCAAATCCTCGCGCTTGAGGTAAAGCTCGAAACCCAGATCCGCCGAGAGATTCTCGCAGAAGGTCACCGGCGTCGGTCGGCCGCAGTAGCGGCTCAGCAGCTCGTGCAGGCGTCTGCGGAAGTCGCTTGAAGACATGATGCGCTCGTAACATTCCTCCAACTCGAGCAGCGGAGGCATGAGCGTTTCGGGAACGTAGCGGCCGCCGAAGCTGCCGAAGTAGCCCGGGCGAGTCGTGTGAGGCAGAGTTTTCATATCAGTCATATCAGAAGTTAATACGTGCATGGGGGTAAGAGGTGTAAAAGGGGGGATGAGCTCGGAGGGGAAGGGAAGAGCCGGGCAAAAAAAGACCCCGGCTCAGCGGGAAGCCGGGGCGTCAAGACGCATGATACAGATGCAAACGGCGCCGCAACGGCGCGCGAAAGGGCTTCCCTCAATATGATGTGAGTCGCCAACGCCAAGCCTCCGCCTGCGTCAGAAAGTCATCACCGGGAATGCACATCGTCATCGACGCTCATTATACACGCGGGCGAAAAGCTGTCAAGCCCGAAAATGAAGCCGACCCTCGAATCAAATTGCGCCGCATTGCGTCAAAATAAAACGCACCGAAGAAGCTCTCGGGAGAGAAACGCCGCAATGGCATTTTTATGGTTGCTT
>NZ_CALXNG010000042.1:0-12600 GCF_944389695.1 Candidatus Parakkermansia intestinigallinarum | reverse complement strand
GGCGACCGCGGTGAACGCGGCTTCGGCGGCAAGCGAGCCTTCGGCGACCGCGGTGAACGCGGCTTCGGCGGCAAGCGAGCCTTCGGCGACCGCGGTGAACGCGGCTTCGGCGGCAAGCGTCCCTTCAGCGACCGCGGTGACCGCGGCTTCGGCGACAAGCGAGCCTTCGGCGACCGCGGTGAACGCGGCTTCGGCGGCAAGCGTCCCTTCAGCGACCGCGGCGAGCGCAGCTTCGGCGGCAAGCGAGCCTTCGGCGACCGCGGTGAACGCGGCTTCGGCGACAAGCGAAGTTTCGGCGACCGCGGCAAGCGAGGCTTCGGCGGTCACGGATCATCATTTTCCGCCTCATCGCGTCAGCAGAGTGAACGCCGCAGCTTCCGCGAGCGTCCAAGCTTCGGCAGTCACAAACCCTTCCGCCGCAGCAACAGCCGCCGTCCCTACGGGCGCGGCGAGTGACGCGGCGCACCCAGCGACGCCTCTCCATCAGCCTTCATGACGCTTTCCCGCCTTCTTGCCCTCAGCCTGCTCCTTCCGCTGCCTCTTCAAGCACATGCGGCAGCCGGGGGAGCGTCGGCGCAAGAGCCGGCAGACAGCGCACTCGTGCAAGAAGCGGCGGCAGGCGATGCCGATACCGATGCCGATGCCGCGCTGCAACGGGCACGCGCGTGCAAACTGAAGGGCGAAGCATCCCAGGCAGAGCACTGGGCGGCACGCTACATCGAAATCCTCGAGCAGCGCGCCGAACGCGGTGACGTGCACGCCATGATGCAGCTGGGCGCGGATTATCGCAGAGGCCACGAGTTCATCAAAAAGGACGAGGCCCGAGCCGTCGCTTGGTTCCGCAAAGCGGTCGAAGCCGGCGAGCCTGCGGCCGCCTGCGTGCTGGGAACGCTCTACAAGAGGCAGGGACGCGAAGAAGACTCGCGCAGGGCTTACGCCGCGGCCTGCGAACTCTGCCGCACACGCCTTGCCGCCGACGCAGCGGACGCCGATGCCCTGTACTGGCTCGGCTACCTGGAAGTCAACGCATCAGACACGGAGAAACAACGTGCCGCCGGGCTCGAGAAGCTCGAACGCGCGGCAGCACTCGGAGACATCAGGGCGCTGCGATGCCTGCACGAGACCTACACCTGCGGCAAGGGAGTAGCGATCGACCTCGACCGCGCCGCGGGCTATGCCGAGCGCTTGGTGGCCATCACCGGCGACCCCATGATGGCCAACAGTCTGGCGCGTTACTTCATGAACCTCGACGGCAGGCGCTTCCCCGGCCGGGGCGCGGACGAGAGCGACGAAAAGGGACGGCTCTACCTCGACATCGCCGTGCGCGGCCACCACGCCAACGCCATGCAACACAAAGCGCAGCTTCTCAGCGCAGCAGGTCGCCACGCCGAGGCGCTGCCGCTCTTTGCCGCAGCGGCCGACATGGGCAATGAACTGTCGATGACCGAGGCGGCCATCACCCTGCTGAGCGGTCGCGGCGGCGTTGAGGTCGACGAAGCGCGTGCCCTGCGCTACCTCACCGAAGCCGCCGAGCGCAAACTCTACGCCCCCGCATTCCTCCTGCTGGGAGACTTTTACGCGACACGAGGCGAGCAACAGGCGGCCGACGCGGCCTACGGCAGCGCTTATGAAACGGCCTCCCTGCGATACGCCGCCGACCCCGGCGACTGTGTCTCGCTCTACTGCCTCGGCTACTTGGAACAAAGCGGCCTCGGCACCGCCCGAGATGACATCGCAGGCTTCGAAAAAATCAGACAAGCGGCCGACATGGGCTATCGCCGAGCCGCCCAACGCGCCAGCGAATGTTACCGCCAAGGCATCGGCACGGCAGTCGACGAAGCCGCAGCCGAAGCGTACGCCCGCCGGGCAAGCGGACGCGCCCCGAACTGATTCCGCCCGCCTCGTCATTCCGCCTCATCTTCCGCCTCTCACCTTCCCGCGCCTCCGGCGCCCCCTTCCCTCTCGAACAAGCCGCAGCACGGCTGCATCTCCGAACACAAAACTCCTTTTTCACCGCATGAAACACACCCTACAAGCCCTGCGCCTTCTGGCGCTGACAAGCATCCTTCTGCCCCTGTCCGCCCAAGAAACGCCCCCCGCAACGCCCCCGGCCACAACCTCCGGCGAAACTTCAAGCGAAACTACAAGCGAGGCTTCGGCAGCCCCCTCCGGCGAAGCTACAAGCGAAGCCGCGGCTGCCTCCTCGGCACCGAGCGAGAGCGCCGCTCCCGCCCCAACGCCGAAAAAGCCGGAGCTCATCTTTGATTCCGACGACCTTCAGCTCGAAGGCGAACTGGCGGCACTCAAAAACGAAGCCGCCGCCGGCAACGCGCAAGCCGCCTGCCAGCTGGCGCGTCGCTACGCCCTCAACGGCAAACTGCGCCAAGCCGACTCGTGGGCGACGCGCTACATCGACATGCTGGCGCAGCAGGCGGAAAAGGGCGACACCAAAGCCATGCTGCTGCTGGCCGCCCTCTACTGGCGAGGCGAAGAATTCGTCGAGCAGGATGCCGCCCAAGCGGCACGCTGGCTGAGCATGGCCGCCGACAAAGGCGAAGCCTCGGCCGCTTACCTGCTCGGCGAACAATACAAAGGCCAAGGGCAAGCCGAAGAATCGCAAAAAGCCTTCGCCCGCGCCTACGAGATCTACCGAGAGCGCTACGAAGCCGATCCGAACGACTTGCAGAGCCTCTACTGGCTCGGCTACATGGAGCAAATGGGCTTGGGCGTCGATCAAAACGTCGTCTCGGGCATCGCGAAACTGGAGCAAGCCGCTGACCAGGGCAGCGAATGGGCGCTCACCCAGCTCTTCAAGAGCTACGCCGAGGGCCTGACCGTTGAAAAGGACACGGAAAAAGCCATGAGCTACGCCGCCCGCATCGTCGAGCAGACGCAAGATGCAACCATGGCCATGCTGCTGGCCTCCTACCACCTCAACCTCAACGGCACAAGAGACGCCTCCGCCGCACCGGACAAGCAGAACGCCGAAGGGCTCCGCTACCTCGATCTGGCCGCCGCCGGCAACAACGCTGCGGCCATCTCCACCAAATCCCGCCTTCTGGCGGAAGCGGGCCAATACGCCGACGCCCTGCCCCTGCTGCAACAAGCGGCCAGCATGGGCGACCTGCAGGCAATGACTCAGGCCGGGAGCCTGCTGCTCAACGGCGCCGACGGCATTGAACGAGACAGCGAAGAAGCCCTGCGCTACCTGCGCACCGCAGCCGAGCGCTACGGCGACCCTGCGGCAGCCGCCGTTCTGGCCGACTATTACCTCTCCGCCGGTGAAAAAGACATCGCCAACCACTGGATCGTCATGGCCAGCGACGGCGGCGCCGCCTCGGCCATGCTGCGCCGCGGCTTCCTGCACCTCAGCCCCTTCTCCGGCCTAGACTGGAACCCCACGCTCACCTATCAGTGGTGGAAGCAGGGAGCGGCACTGGGCGACAGCAGCTGCGCCTCCGCCCTCAACATCTTTCACTTCGTCTTCATCCCTCTGCTGCTCATTCTGGTCTTCGGGCTTCCGCTCTACCTCAACTACCGCTGGCGCAAAAAAGCGGAACAAGAGAGCGGCGGCGATGCGGCAGCGGCGCCCAAGGACTGAGCCGCGCCTCCGCCCCGCCCCATGAAGCTGCCCCCCTCCGCCTGCCTCCACCGCTGCTGCCTGCGACTCGGCGGACATCCCTTGCCGCTCGGCCTCGTCATCGACCGCGCGAAACTCTGCCGCGTGCTGCTGCCCGCGACGGATGAGAGCCACGCGCAAAGCCTCCTGCACCCTTGGTCGGCAACGCAAATCGAAACGCCTGACGCCCCCCTGCCGGGAGCCGAACAAGCCTCGGAGGACGACCGCGCTCTGGCCGCCGAAGCCGCCCTCCGTCTGCAGGCCTGGCTCGACGGCCAACGCGAGACCCCGGACCTGCCGCTGGCTCCGCTGCCGGGCACGCCCCTGCAACAGGAAATCCGGCTTCGCCTCGCCGCCATCCCGCGCGGACAGACGCGCCGCTACGGCGAACTCGGCCCCGCGCGCTGCGTGGCGCGCGTCTGCTCAAGCAACCCCCTGCCGCTCATCCTGCCCTGCCACCGCGTGCTGCCGGCCGGAGGCAGCGCCGAGCACCCGGGGCGCTACAGAGGCGGCAGCATGCTCAAGCGAACCCTGCTGCTTCGCGAGGCCGGCAGGGACACCGAACACTATATACCCTTACCATAGCGGGATTTCACCTTGTCAGTCCTCGGCCACCTGTGGTAGAATACGGGCACAACGATGAAACGCAGCATACAGACGCTCCTTGTCGCCGGCAGCGCACTCGCTCTGCTGACCTCCGGCCAAGTAGCTCTCCGAGCCCCGCTCGAAGAAAGCCCCTCCGCCGCCGTCGGCTCCATCGGCGCGGACGAGCTCCGTCACCCCGACAAAGCGACCCTGCAAAGGATCGGCTCCGTCATGGCGCACGGAGACGTCAGCGACCTCGAACACCTTCTCAACGCCGGGCTCGACGTCAACGCCACGGACGAGTCCGGCACCTCCCTGCTGCTGGCAGCCACGCTGCTCAACCGCGACGACATGGTGCGCTGCCTGCTGGAACACGGCGCCGACATCCATCAGGAGAAAGACCCCTGCGTCACGCCGCTCATCGCGGCAGCCATCACCGGCAACGTGAACGTCATGGACGTCCTGCTGGCCGACCCGCGCAGCGACATCAACGAAAGTGCCGGCAACGGCTTCACCCCCCTCATCATCGCCAGCGGCACCGGAGCCATCAGCTCCGTGCAGGTGCTCAGCGCTCTGGGGGCGGATCCGGATAAATGCGACGCCGACGGCACCAGCCCCCTGCAAGCCGCCTTCGAGAGCGACGCCTACACGCCCGAAATCGTGCGCTGCCTGCTGGAACACGGCGCCGATCCCAATCTCGCGAACAAACGCGGCCTGACACCCCTGCACAAAGCCGTCGGCCACGGCAACGCAACCTGCGTCTCCCTGCTGCTCAGGCACGGCGCAAGAATCGACCGGGCCGACAAAGCCGGCATGACGCCCCTGATGTATGCGGCGGCCAGAGCCGATGAGCCCATCGTTCGCACCCTGCTCGACAACCGCGCCTCCGTGCACCGCCGAGACAGCAGCGGGCGCACCCCCCTCATCTACGCCCTCCTCGCCCCCGTGAGCTCCCCGAGCGACATCGCCGCGGCCGAGAGCGATGCCGCCGACGGAGAGAGTAACATCGTCACCCCGGCCGAAAAGAAACAGGTTGTGCTCCGCCTCCTCGAAGCCGGAGCCGACCCCGCCATCCGAGATTCTGACGGGCGGAGCGCCTACGACTACGCCCCCACTGACGAACTCCGGCAGCTCTTCGAAAACCACCGTCCCGAGAAGCAATGAGAGCAGGCGCGGCCCGAGTCATCAGCAACCCCGCCGACGTCCTGCCGCAGCTTGAGGCCCTCGCAGAACCTGCCTACCGCGACTTCGCCTCAAGACTCATTCCCGGAGGGATGCCCATGCTCGGCGTGCGTCTGCCGGCCCTGCGGCGCTTAGCTCGCGAGCTGGCGGCAGGCGCTTGGCAGGAGTATCTCGACGCCGGCATCAGCGAACAGTGGATGGAGCAAGTCATGCTGCGCGGCCTGCTGCCCGCTTACCTGCGGCGCGAAAGCTACGAGACGCGGCTCCGTCTGGTTGAAGCCTACGTTCCCTCCGCCCGCAACTGGAGCCTCTGCGATTCGTGCTGCGCGAGCTACCGCTTCGTCCGCGAGCGGCTCGGCGAGACCTATGAACGCCTGCAACCCCTGCTGAACAGCCGCGAAGAATACCCGGCGCGCTTCGGCGTCGTCATGCTCTTGCAGCACTACCTGCAAGAACCGGCATGGGTGCCCGAGATCATTCAGGCTCTTCTCCGTCAACCCGCCGAGGGCTATTACGCCCGCATGGCCGTTGCCTGGTGCTGCTGCGAGCTGCACCTGCGCTACCCCGAACGCGCCGCCGAACTCCTGAGAGACGGCGGACTGCCCGAAGAAAGCCGCCGCATGGCACAGCGCAAAATTCGAGAATCCCGGCGCCGCCCATGACACACCCCGACAACCCGCACCCGCCCCTCCCCGCGAGCACGCGCCCAACCCTCCTCGCGAGCACGCGCCCAACCCTCCTCGCGAGCACGCGCCAGGCCATCGGGTCGGCAGCAAGCCGCCATTCCCGTATGGCTTCTCTGCCGCCGCGATTCGTCCCTCTGCTTCTCTGTGCGCTGCTTCTGAGCGCCTCCGTCGCCTGCAGTCCGCCGCCGAAGCGGCACGGCGACACCGCCGCGAGCCTCGGTCGGCCGCGAGAGCCTCTTGCACCGAAGGACTTTGCCCTGCAGCTCCTCGCCACCATGAAGCAGGACATAGCGCCCGGAGGCGGCTACGACGGCAGCGACGACGCCGTCGCCGACATGAGCCGAGCCGTCGCGTGGGACGCCGCGCAGCGCAGCCTGAGCATCACCCCCCGCCTCGCCCGTCCCTCCTTCTGCTCCGGCGCCTGTTACCTTCTTCTGGTCAAAACCCTGCAAAAACTTCAACACGCCGGAGCCCTCGCGCTGAGCCCCGAAGCGCAACAGAGCCTCGCCGTGTACGGAGAACCCGACGGCTTCGGCATCTGGGGCCGGGCCAACGCCAACGGCCCGGGACTGGCAAAGCTCGTGCACGATCTGGGCGCGGGCGTCAACTTCACCGACCCGGCAGCCGCTCGCCCGGGCGACTTCCTGAAGTTCGGCTGGACGCCCGAAATCGGCTGCCGCGAACGCGGGCACCTCGTGCTCTACCTCGGGCAGGAACGCCGAAACGGCGTCCTCTGCATCCGCTACTGGTCGTCCAACAAACCCGGCGGCTACGGCATCCGCTGCACCGAACTCTCGCGCATGCACAACCTGCTCTTCACCCGCATCACGTCCCCCGGCAACTTCAACCGCGCCGCCGACCTGCCGCCCGCCGACCCTTGGTTGCAGGACATGAAACGGAGGCGCTTCAGCTTCAGCGAAGTCTGCCGCCGCGTCGGCGCCCGGGCGACACCCTGACGAGCCCCGGCATCATCAGAAATCGGGATTGAAACACCGCGCGGCCTGTGCTACAATACACCCGCATGATGACACTGGACGAACTCCGCGCTGAAATCGACCGCCTTGATGCCGACATCATCAAGCTGCTGCACCGCCGCGCCGAATGCGTGCACCAAGTCGGACAAATCAAGCGCGAAGCCCATACCCCCCTCTTCGTTCCCGAGCGCGAAAGCCAGCTCTTCGACAAACTCAAGCGCCTCAACCAAGGCGTGCTGCCCGAGGCAAGCCTCGAGAGCATCTACCGGCAGATTGTCAGCTGCTCCTTCAAGCTCGAAGGCGGCATTCGCGTCGCCTACCTCGGCCCCGAAGGCACATGGAGCCACCAAGCAGCTCAGGCGCGCTTCGGCGACAGCGTTGAACTGATCCCCTGCGCCAGCTTCCGCGAGGTCTTCCGCTCCGTTGAGAAAGAGCTCGTCAACTACGGCGTCGTCCCCATTGAAAACAGCTCGGACGGCTCCGTCTCCCAAGCGATGGACCTCTTCCGCGAAAGCCCCCTTCGCATCTGCGCCCAAATCCGGCAAAACATACGCAACTGCCTGCTCTGCAACGGCCGGAGAGAAGACATACACACAATCTACTCGCACCCGCAAGTCCTGGGGCAATGCCGCCTCTGGCTTCAGGAAAACTTCCCGCACGCCGAGCAGATAGCCATGAGCTCGACCTCGGCCGCCGCGCTGCGAGCAGCCGAAGAAACGAATCAGGGCGCAGCCGCCCTCGGCAGCGAACTGGCCGGCCGCATGCACGGGCTCCGGGTGATGGAGGCGAACATTCAGGACAAAGCCACCAACACCACGCGCTTCGCCGTCATCGGCACGCAAGAGACCAAACCGACGGAGCACGACCGCAGCACCCTCTGCTTCAAAGTGCCGCACACCCCCGGCACCCTCGTGACCGTGCTCGAGCACTTCAAAAACCACAACATCAACCTGCTCTGCATCGACTCGCGGCCGACCCGAGACACCCCGTGGGAATACCTCTTCTACGTCGACGTCGAAGGCCACCGCCTCTCCGAGCCCCTCGCGAGCTGCCTCTCCGAGCTGCACCAACTCTGCCCGATGTTCAAAGTTCTGGGCTCCTACCCCGAAGACTGATTCGCCATGGCCTTCGTCTGCGAACAGGCTCGCAAGCTGCTGCACCACGCGATTGCCTCCGATCGCCTGCCGCATGCCCTGCTCTTTGCCGGCCCGCCGGAAGCGGGCACGCACCGCCTCGCGCTCGATCTGGCGGCCACGCTCAACGGCGCACGAGCCGACAGCCTCGAAACCCTGATGCACCCGATGTGCCGCGTGCTGCGCCCGGGCTCGAAGAGCCGCCGCATCCTCATTGAAGAAGTGCGCGCCGTCGAGCCCTTTCTCGCCCTGCGCGCCGAAGAGGGAGAAACCAAACTCGTCATCATCCTCGAGGCCGACCGCATGGGCGAAGAAGCTGCCAACGCCTTCCTCAAAACCCTCGAAGAGCCGCCGCCGCAAACCCTCATCATCCTCATCACCGCGCTGCCCGACCACCTGCTGCGCACCATCCTCTCGCGCTGCGTGCGCATCGACCTCCGCGACCCGAGCGGCGAAATACGCCTCTGCGAAGCACAGCAGCGCTTTCTGCCGGCCCTCCAAGCCGCCCTGCCCCTCATCGGCTCAGACGTCGCCGCCCTCGCCCTGCGCGCCGACCTGCAAAAACTGCTGACCGAGCGGCGCGACCTCATCACCAAACGCCTGACAAGCGAACTGAAAGCCGAAGCCAAAAGCATCGCCGAAAGCACCGACGTGCACGACTGGGAGGCGCGGCAGAAAGACGCCACCACCGCCCTCATCGAAACGGAATACCTCAGCGAGCGCAGCCGCATCCTCGAGCTGCTCTCCCTCTGCCTCGGGCAAGCCGTCATGCTCGCCTCGCACGCGCCCGACGTCAAGCCCCTCGTCCCGGAGATTGCCGCCCTCGCCTCGGCTCTGCCCGTGCAAGACCTGCTGCGCCGCATGCGCGCCGTCGACGAGCTGCGCACCGACCTCAACTTCAACATCAACGAAGCGCTCGCGCTCGATGCGCGCCTGCTCGACATCATCGGCAAATCCCCCATATGAACAGCATGACCGGATTCGGAGCCGCCTCGGCTCCCCTCGCATCCTCCACCCTGAGAGTCGAAATCAGCGGGGTGAATCGCAAACAAACCGAAATCGCCGTCTCCCTGCCCCGCAGCTGGGCCGAGCTCGAAACCCGAGCGCGGGATCTGGCCGCCGGAGCCGTCTCCCGCGGGCGCGTCAACCTCAACATCAGCCTGCAGAGCAGCGGCAGCGGCAACGCCGCCCTCTCCGTCAACCGCGCCAAACTCACCTCCCTCAAACAGCGCCTCAGCGACGTGAGCAACGAGCTGGGGCACCCCGTTGAAGCCAGCCTCGACGCCCTGCTGCGCCTCGGCATCATCGCGGAAGAAACCGACGCCGACATCTCGCCCGAAGACGCATGGGCCGTCGCCGAACCCGCCATACGCCGCGCCCTCGACGCCTTCTGCACCCTGCGCGCCCAGGAAGGCGCCAACCTGCGCCGCGACCTGCTGGCCCGCATCGACACCCTGCGCGACTACCGCAGCCGCATGCTCGAACGCGCCTCGGGCGTCGCGCTTCGCCACCGCGAAACCCTGCTCAAACGCCTCGAAGAAAGCGGCCTGCCCCTGCCGGCGGACGACGAGCGCATCATCCGAGAAATCGCCCTCTTCGCCGACCGCTGCGACGTCAGCGAAGAAATGACGCGCCTCGGCTCGCACCTCGACCAATTCTGCGCCATCTGCGCGAAAGACGAAGCCGTCGGCCGCACGCTCGACTTCCTGTGCCAAGAGATCTTCCGCGAGCTCAACACCACGGGCTCCAAGGCAAACGACGCCGAACTCGCGCAGCTCGTCGTCAACGCCAAGACCGAGCTTGAGAAAGTCCGCGAGCAGGTTCAGAACGTCGAATAAACCCGCGCACCGCCTCGGCCAAAACCCGCACACAGCCACAGCCGCAACCCGCACACAGCCTCGGCCGCAACCCGTACACAGCCACAGCCGCAACCCGCACACAGCCTCGGCCGCGACTCACACAGCGCCTCGGCTACACCGCGGCCCTTTCCGCCTCCCCGCCTTTTCCCCCGCATACAACTCGAACATCCCCCTCCATGACAGGCACCCTGCTGATCGTCTCCGGCCCCTCAGGCTCGGGCAAAACCACCCTCTGCCGCCGCGCTGAAGCCGACGGACTCACCTGCTACTCCATCTCCTGCACCACGCGTGCGCCCCGCCCGGGCGAGCGACAGGACATCGACTACCACTTCCTGAGCCGCGAAGACTTCGACGCCAAAGTCGCCGCCGGAGCCTTTCTCGAACACGCCACCGTGCACGGCAACAGCTACGGCACCCTCAAAGCCGACATCGTCGAGCTGCTGCTGCAGGGGCGCAACGTCGTGATGGACATCGACGTGCAAGGCGCCGCCTCCATCCGCGCCTGCAACGACCCGGTCATCCGCCGCGCCTACGCCGACGTCTACATCCGCGTCCCCTCCGACGAACTCGAAGCCCGCCTGCGCGGCCGCAGCACGGACGCCGAAGACGTCATCCGCCTGCGCCTGCACAACGCCGCCACCGAAGACGCCCGCTGCGGCGAATACCAGTTTGAGCTCATCTCCGGCGACCGCGAGCAGGACTACGCCCGCTTCACCGCCCTGCTCAGCACCTTGGGCATGCGCACCGCTCTCCGCGACTGAAGCCGCACGGCCCGCCGCGGCGGAGCAGCACTGCCCCGCCATCCTCCCACACCGCCGCGCCTCCCCCGCGACGTCTGCCCGGCGCAGCCGCCGCATGCCGCCTTCCCTGCGCCAGCCCCCCTGCGCCAGCCCCCCTGCGCCAGCCTCCCCCTGCGCAACCGCATCCCCCTGCGCCCGCATCCCCTCGCAGCCGTCCCGCCTCACAGCCGCACGCGCAAACGCGCTTTTTCGGCGACAAGCGCAGGAATGCGCTTGACGGAAGGGGGGCCTTTGCACTAACTTGTATCCATGAGCATCATCTATGCCGGCGCGGAAGAGCGCCGCCACACCGGAAACATCAAGTGGGACCTCCAAGGCCCCCTGCCCTTCGGCATCGCCGATATGGACATCCAGTCCCCGCCCTGCCTCATCGAAGCCCTGCAACAGCGCCTCAACCACCACTTCTACGGCTACGCCTTCATGACGGACTCGCTGCGCGCCGCCATCACCGACTACCTGCGCGAGCGCCACGGCATCGACGCCCGACCCGAATGGCTCCACGACCTGCCCGGCTGCGTCCCGGCCTTCACCCTCGTCGCGCGAGCCATCTGCACCCCGACGCATGCCGGCATCATGGTCTGCACCCCGGCCTACCCGCCCATGCTGCACTGCCATGAAGACACCGACTGCAAGCTCATCACCGTCCCCTGCATCCGGCAAAACGGCCGAGCCGGCTTTGACTGGGAGGCGATGGAAGCCGCCGTACGGCCCGACACCAAACTCTTCCTGCTCTGCAACCCGCACAACCCTCTCGGCCGCAGCTGGAGCCGCGAAGAACTGCTGCGCGTCGGCGAGTTCTGCTGCCGGCATGACCTCATCCTCTGCTCCGACGAAATCCACTGCGACCTCGTCCTCGACGAGCACCTGCGCCACCAAAGCGCCCTGAGCCTGCCGGACGAAATCCTGCAGCGCACCATCATGCTCAGCGCCCCGAGCAAAACCTTCAACATGGCGGGCATCTGCTTCACCTACATGGCCGTCCCGAACGCCGAACTGCGCGAGCGCATCATCAAAGCGCAGGGGCACAGCCTGCCCACCCTCAACGTCTTTGCCTACGCAGCGGCCGAGGCCGTCTACCGCGAAGGCTGGGGCTGGCACGCCGAACTTCTCCAAGCCCTCCGCCGCAACAGCGAGCTCGCGCAAAACTTCATCAGCACGCACATGCCCGAACTGCGACTCAGCCCCCACGAAGCCACCTACCTGCTCTGGATCGACTGCAGCGCACTCGGCCTCAGCTCACCGCACGACTTCTTCCTGCAAGAAGCGGGCGTTTACTTGGACGACGGCGCCAACTTCGGCGACGGACAATGCGTGCGACTCAACTTTGCCACATCACCGGAGCTGCTCATGCAGGGACTCCAAGCGATGGAAGCAGCCATCGCCAGGCTCAAAAAATCCTGATTTTTTGAAAAAAAGGCTTGCCTTGCGGAACAGCGGCGTGTATAATGCGCCCGCATCCGCGAGGAAGCCTTGGCGAAACAAGCGAGGCCACTCGAAGGGATCATGCGAAGTTAGCTCAGTGGTAGAGCACATCCTTCACACGGATGGGGTCATAAGTTCGAATCTTATACTTCGTACTCCTCAAAGCCCGCAAGCTCAACGCTTGCGGGCTTTTTGCATCCCCTGCCCCGCGCGGGTCGCAAGCGGTCACTTTGAGCCGTCCCGGCCGCAGCCCGTCCTCCACCGCGGCTCTTCTGCTAATTGTGTGGAATGACGCCGCAACAGAGCAGAGAGAAGAAGAGAAAAACAACGCAGGGGGCAG
>NZ_CALXNG010000041.1:0-13727 GCF_944389695.1 Candidatus Parakkermansia intestinigallinarum | reverse complement strand
AAGCAACCATAAAAATGCCATTGCGGCGTTTCTCTCCCGAGAGCTTCTTCGGTGCGTTTTATTTTGACGCAATGCGCCCGCCGCGCTCGGCGGCTCAATCTGCCGAACGGACAGCTTTTGGACTTTTCGTCGCTCTTGTTATGAGTTAGAATCATTCCATGCAGCAGGACGATGGCTCGATTCGCATACGCGGGGCTCGCGAACACAACCTCAAAAACGTCGACGTCGACATCCCCCTCGGGGCCCTGACCGTCGTCACGGGCCCCAGCGGCAGCGGCAAGACATCCCTAGCCATGAGCACCCTCTACGCCGAGGGCCAGCGGCGCTACGTCGAAACCTTCTCCCCCTACGTGCGCCAGTTCATGGATCGCATGGATCGTCCCGGCGTCGACGCCGTGGAGAACGTGCCGCCGGCCATCGCCCTCGGCCAGCGCAACTCGGTGAAAAATTCGCGCTCGACCGTCGGCACCATGACGGGGCTCAACGAGTACCTCAAACTCATTTTTTCGCGCCTCGCCATCGGCCGCGACGCCGAAGGGCGCATCGTGCACCCGGCCACGCCGCAGAGCCTTGCCGGAGACCTGCTGCGCGAGCACGGCGGAGCCGACGCCCTCGTCGCCTTTGAAGTCCGCGTCGTCGGCAGCTTTGATGAGATGCGCTGCGCCTTGGAAGCGCAGGGCTACCTGCGCGTGCTCGTCGGGCAGGGCTCTCTCGACGAGGCCGAGGCCCTTGCGGAATCGGTCTTGCCCGGGCGCCCCGAGGTGCTGCGCCTGAGCGAAGCGAAAGAAGAGCAGCTCGGCGGCGAGGCATGGATGCTGCTGCAGGATCGCGTCAAACTGACAACTGAAAACCTCCCGCGCCTCACCGAAGCCCTCGAGACGGCGCTGCGCCTCGGCCAGGATCGCGTGTTTGTCTCCCTGCGGCAGGCAGACGGCAGCTTCGGGCGGCTGCGCCTCTTTCGCAGCGACTGGTATCCCCTCGAAGAACCGAGCCCCGGGCTCTTCAGCTCCAACTCACCGCTCGGAGCCTGCCCCGAGTGCAAAGGCTACGGCCGCGCCATCTCGTACGACTACATGCGCGGCATCATACCCGAGAAAAGCATCCTCGACGGCGCCCTCAAGATGCTCTCCTCGGCGACACTCTCCGCCTGCTTCAACGACTTCCTCGCCGCCAACAGGCGCAGCTGCGCCGTGCGCCTCGATATCCCTTGGCGCGACCTCAGCGAAGCGGAGCGCAACTGGGTCTTTTTCGGCAACGCCGGAGATTGCGACCCTTGGGAGGCCGAAGCGCGCGCCCTCTGGTACGGCTACAAAGGCATCTTCGACGACATGGAGAAACACGCTCACAAGATGAGCGTGCGCGTCTTCCTCGCCTATTATCGCGTCTACAGCATCTGCCCGGCCTGCAAAGGCGGCCGCCTGCGCCCCGAGGCTCTCGCCTTCACCATCGGCGGCCTGAGCGTCCCCGAAGTTCAGGCCCTGCCCATGGACGAGCTGCTTGGCTGGATCGATGCCAACGTCTTGCCCGGCGTCGGAGCCGACCGCTCGCTGCAGCAAGCCGTGCGCGAGCTGCGAAGCCGCGTCGCCTATCTCTGTGACGTGGGCCTCGGCTATCTGGCGGCCAACCGCCTCACGCGCTCGCTCTCGGGCGGCGAAGTCGAGCGCGTCAGCCTCACCACCTGCCTCGGAGCCGCGCTCACCGACACCCTCTTCGTGCTGGACGAGCCGACCGTCGGCCTGCATGCGCGCGACACCGCACGCCTCATCAAGGCCATGCGGCGCCTCTCCGACCGCGGCAACACCTTGGTCGTCGTCGAGCATGAAGAAGCCGTCATGCGCGCCGCCGATTACATCGTCGACATGGGGCCGGCCAGCGGAGCCGAAGGCGGCCGCATCGTCTACGCCGGCTTGCCCGAGGGACTGGACGCCGCCCCGGCCTCGCTGACCGGCGCCTACCTCAGCGGGCGGCGCAGCATCCCCCTGCCGGCCGAGCGCCGACGCCCCGCGGGCTACCTGCGCATCCGCGGCGCGGAATGCCACAACCTGCACCGCTTCGACGTCGACATCCCGCTGGGCGTCTACTGCTGCCTCACCGGAGTATCGGGCAGCGGCAAGAGCACCCTGGCCTGTCAAGTGCTCTACGGCCATGTCCACCCCGAGGAGCTCGACGACGAAGAGCGCGTGAGCGTCAGCTCCGTCGAGGGTCTGGACGCGCTCGACGATGTGCTGCTGGTCGACCAGAGCCCCATCGTGCGCACCCCGCGCTCAACGCCCGCCGTCTACATCGGCGTCTTTGAAGAAATCCGCGCCCTCTTCGCCGCAGAGCCGGCCGCGCAGGCTCGCGGGCTCAAACCCGGCTACTTCTCCTTCAACAGCGGTGAAGGGCGCTGCCCGCGCTGCGCCGGCCTCGGGCAGGAGAAGGTGGAGATGCAGTTCCTCTCCGACATCTTCGTGCCCTGCGCGCTCTGCCACGGCGCGCGCTACACGCCTCAGGCCCTCAGCATCCGCCTGCTCGGCTACAACATGGCCGAGCTGCTGGCACTCGACGTCGCGACGGCCCTCAAGCTCTTTGCCGCCGAGCCCGGCGCCCGCCCGCGCCGCATTGCCGAGAAACTGCGCGTGCTCGTCGAAGTCGGCCTGGGCCACCTCGGCCTCGGGCAGCCGCTCAACACGCTGTCGGGCGGCGAGAACCAGCGGCTCAAACTGGCGCGCATCCTCGTGGACTCCATCGGCAACGACGCTGCGGCAAAGGGCAAATTGCTCATCCTCGACGAGCCCGGCACCGGGCTTCACTTCAGCGATCTGGAGCTGCTGCTCGGCGTCTTTCGCCGCCTGACCGAGAGCGGCAACAGCGTGCTGGTCATCGAGCACAACCTCGAACTCATCAAATGCGCCGACTACGTCATCGACCTCGGCCCCGAAGGCGGCAGCGGCGGCGGACACATCGTCGCTCAGGGTCGCCCCGAAGACGTCGCCGCCTGCGAGGCCAGCCGCACGGCCGCCTACCTGCGCCCGGCGCTCGCGGGCTTGCCGGCCCCCGTCGATGCCCTTGACCGCCTGCCCGCCGATACCGAAGAACGGCGCGGCGTCATTGCCCTGCGCGGAGCCCGCCACCACCAG
This sequence comes from Candidatus Parakkermansia intestinigallinarum, assembly GCF_944389695.1. Lineage (NCBI taxonomy): Bacteria > Pseudomonadati > Verrucomicrobiota > Verrucomicrobiia > Verrucomicrobiales > Akkermansiaceae > Candidatus Parakkermansia > Candidatus Parakkermansia intestinigallinarum. The sequence continues at coordinate 10,608 of NZ_CALXNG010000041.1, read as the reverse complement.
CTCAAGAACATCGACGTCGACATCCCCCGCCGCGAAATGACCGTCGTCACCGGCCTGTCGGGCAGCGGCAAGAGCACCCTGGCCTTCGACATCATCTTTGCCGAGGGCCAGAAGCGCTTTCTGGACGTCATGAGCCCCTATGCCCGGCAGTTCACGGAGCAGATGGAGACCCCCGACATCGACCGCCTCACCGGCCTGCCCCCCACGGTAGCCATCGAACAGAACCGCACCCGAGGCGGCAGCAAATCCACCGTCGGCACCGTGACGGAAATCTGGCAATACCTGCGCCTGCTTTACGCGAAACTCGGCACGCCCCATTGCCCGCAGTGCGGCGTCCCCCTCGGCCGCCGCTCCACCGACGAAATTCAGCAGCTCGTCGGGCTCGAACTCGAGAAGCGCCCGCGTCGCCTGCTCATCGCGGCTCCCGTCGTGCGCAACCGCAAAGGCCACTACGCCGATCTGGCGCGCTGGGCCGCCCGCCGCAAGTACCCCTGGCTGCGCGCCGACGGCAGACTCGAGGCTCCCGACGACTTCACCCCGCTGGATCGCTACGCCAACCACGATATCGACATCGTACTCGCGGACGTAGCGGTCGAGGGCAACCGCGTGAGCTGCAACGGAGCCGACTGCGACTACGCCGGCCTGCTCGAACTCGTCAGCCGCGCACTGGAGATGGGCGACGGCTACCTGCGCCTGAGCGTCACACCGCGCAGCGCAAAAGCAGCGGAAGAACACCGCCTGCTCGGCACGCGCCTCAGCTGCCCCGAATGCGGCGAAAGCTACCCCGACCCGGAGCCCTCCACCTTCTCGTTCAACTCCCCACACGGATGGTGCCCGCACTGCCTCGGTCACGGCCGGGTCGGCTCGGCATCGTCGCGCGAGCGGCAGGGAGACGACAAACTCAGCCGCCTCGAGCTCGAACTGCGCTACGACCGCGACGTCGATCGCGCCGAGGGCAGGGGAGACATCGGCCGCCTCTGCCCGGTCTGCGGCGGCGCTCGCTTAAACGCCTTTGCCCTCAACGTCAGACTCTTCGGACTCAACATCGCCGAGATCGGCCGCCTCGACGCCGTCTCGGCCCTCCGCCTCGTGCAGCAGTGGCGCTTCGAAGGACGCGACGCTGAGATCGCCCGCAACGTCGTTGCTGAAATTGAGCCGCGCTTGCGCTTCCTGCAGCGCGTCGGGCTCGGCTACCTCTCGATGGATCGCGCCGCCACCACCCTCTCGGGCGGCGAGACGCAGCGCATTCGCCTTGCGGCACAGCTGGGCTCTGATCTGCGCGGCGTGCTCTACGTACTCGACGAACCGACCATCGGCCTGCACCCGCGCGACAACGAACGCCTGCTCGGCACGCTGCGCGACCTGCGTGCACGCGGCAACACCCTGCTGGTCGTCGAGCACGATGAAGACACCATGCGCTGCGCCGACCACCTCATCGACCTCGGCCCCGGAGCCGGCATCCACGGCGGAGAAATCGTCGCCGAGGGGCGCTTGGACGACCTGCTTGCCAACCCCGCCTCCGTGACGGGGCGCGCCCTCAGACAGCGCGAAAAGCACCCCTTCTGCTCCCCTTGGCTGCCCGTCGACAAGGCCGAGTGGCTCGAGCTCACCGGATGTTGCCTGCACAACCTGCGCGACGTCACCCTGCGCCTGCCGCGCGGGCGCTTCACCGTGGTGACGGGCGCCTCGGGCGCCGGCAAAACCTCGCTCATCACCGGCACGCTCGCCGTAGCCGTGCGCGCGGCGCTCGGCGGCCGCCTCAGCCGCGACGAGCGCGCGACTTGGAAGAGCGCCAAGGGCTTGGAGAGCATCCGCGCCCTCTACCAAGTCGACCAGTCGCCGCTGGGCAAAACACCCCGCTCCACCCCGGCCACCTACATCGGCATTTTCGATGAAATTCGCCGCCTCTTCGCCCAGACGGCCGATGCGCGGCGCCTCGGCTTTGCGGCCAACCGCTTCTCGTTCAACACGGCGGCGGGGCACTGCGAGTCCTGCAAGGGAACCGGCTACGTGCGGCGCGAGATGGATTTTCTGCCGCCCTGTACCGTCCCCTGTGAAACCTGCCGCGGCGCGCGCTACAACTCGCGCACCCTCCAGGTGCGCTACAAGGGCAAAAATATCGCCGAAGTGCTCGAAATGAACATGGAAGAAGCCGCCGCCTTCTTCGAAGGGCAGCCGAGCCTCTCCGACCCGCTGCGCCTGCTTTGCGAGACCGGCCTCAGCTACCTCACACTCGGGCAGGCCAGCAACACCCTCTCGGGCGGCGAAGCGCAGCGCATCAAACTCGTCACCGAGCTGATACGCGGGCAACGCGCCGTCCGGACGGCCATTCGCCGGGGCAAAGCCCTGCCGCAGGACCTCTACCTCATCGAAGAACCGACCATCGGCCTGCATCCCAACGACGTGCGCCTGCTCGTCGGCGTGCTGCGCCGCCTCGTCGACATGGGCAACACCGTCGTCGTCATTGAACACAACCTCGAACTCATCTGCGAGGCCGACTACGTCATCGACATCGGGCCGGGCGCCGGCGCCGAAGGCGGCACCATCGTCGCCCAAGGCACCGTGCAGGAAGTCGCTCGGAGCAAGCGGAGCATCACCGCTCCCTTCATCCGCGCCGAACTCAGAGCCGCCCGGAGCGACGCCCCGCGCCGACGCGCGGCAGAGGAGTGAAGCCCGGCCGCCCCGCATTACCGACTTGCAGAACGGCGCCCTTTAGTGTAGCATAGCGGCATGATCTCCTTCCTGCGAGGCGTGGTGGCTGAGGCCTTGCCGCAGTGCTTGGTGCTCGACGTCAACGGCGTCGGCTACGAAGTCATCGTGCCCCTGTCCACCTTCGACAGCATCAACCCCGTGGTCGGGCAGACCGTGACGCTCAAGACCCACCTGCACATCCGCGAAAACATGCAGCTGCTCTACGGCTTCGCCAGCGACGCCGAGCGCGACATCTTCCGCCTGCTCATCGAGCGCGTCAGCGGCATCGGCCCCGCAACGGCCATTTCCCTTTTGAGCGGTCTGAACGTCAACGCCTTCAAGTCCGCCGTCGTCAACGGCGACGTCCGGGCCATCGCCCGGGCCAAGGGCGTCGGCAAAAAAACGGCCGAGCGCATCGTGCTTGAACTCAAGGACAAAGTCGGTCTCGCCGCCACTTGGGAGGCGCAGCAGCAGGGCACGACCTCGCAGGCTGCCGCCGATGCCGAGCTCGCGCTCGTGGCTCTCGGCTTCAAGCAGGCCGACGCCCGCAAGGCCATTTCGACCCTGCTGCGCGACAACCCGCAAGCCGGAACGGATGAACTGATTCGCGGCGCCCTGCGCCACATGAGCTGAGCCGCACCATGAGTGACACGAAGGACGGAGCGCCGTCTGCGTTCGGCAGCGGTCTGAGTTTAGAGCTGCTCAAAGCGGTTTCGCGCAGCTTTTACCTGAGCATGGTCTGGCTGCCCGCACCCATGAGGCGAGGCGTCGCTCTGGGCTACCTGCTGGCGCGCGCCACCGACAGCGTGGCTGACAGTTCGTCGGCGCCGTCGGAACGGCGCGAATCGGTCCTCGAAGCCATGGGGCGTTGCATCGCCGCGCCCGCCGCACTTCCCGAAGAGCCCGAACTGCTGCAAAGCCTGAGAGAAGAAATGGCGGCCGCGCAGCAAAAGCCCTCGGAAGCCGAACTGCTGCGGCGCTTCGGCGACGCCCTCCGGGCCCTGCGCGCCCTGCCCGTGGGCGAGGCCGCTCTGCTGCGCGAGGTGCTCGACTCCATCATCGAGGGCCAGCTGTGGGACCTGCGCTACTTCCGCCGCCGCGAGGTCGTGGAGCGGGATGACGACACGCGTCGCTACACACAGCTCGTCGCAGGTTGCGTCGGCATCTTCTGGACGCGGCTCGGGCGAGTAACCCTCGGTGAGCACTTCTGCCCGGCCGACCGCGCCGAACTGATGGAGCAGGCTGCCGCCCGCTACGGCCGGGGGCTGCAACTCATCAACATCCTGCGCGACCGCCGCGAAGACGCCGCCCGCGGGCGCCGTTACCTCTGCTCCGACCCGCAAATCTGGCTGAGCCGAGCCGAGCGCTACATGCGCGACGGACTGGACTACAGCCGCAGGCTCGGCCTCATGCGCCTGCGCTTCGCCTCGATGCTGCCGGCCCTCATCGGCCTGCGTACCCTGCGGCTGCTGCGCCGCAACCGCGATGAAACAAAGCGCGTGCGCATCCCTCGGCGCAGCGTCTGGGCCGCCCTTGCCCAAGCCCTCTGCCTCAGCCTGCGCCGCCGCCGCACGCGCCTCCTGTGAAGCCTCCTGCAAAGCCGCATCACTCGATGCGCGCACCCTCCCTCAAGACCCGGCGAGCGGCGGAGCACGCAAGCCCTGCGCCGCGCCCGGATCATCGGCCGAGACGCAGACCTCCGCGCCTCAGCCCAAGCTCAGCACCGGCTCACCGCGAACAGCTCGGCGTCCGCGCCCGCAGCTCAAAGGCTCCGAGCTCCGAAACTCCGTGTAAGGGCGAGCCTCAGCGCCCCGAAGCCGCCAGACGCTTAAGCCTCTTGGCCAGCGTGATTTTAGCCGCCGACGACACGCGATCGACAAAGAGGAAACCCTCCAAGTGGTCGCACTCGTGCTGCAGGCAGCGCGCCAGCAGGCCATCGCAATCAACCTCGAGCACCGAGCCGTCAAGCTGCGGCAGCGTCGCCTTCACCCGTTCGGGGCGCGACACATTGGCGCGGATATCCCTCACGCTCAGGCAGCCCTCGGTTAAGAGAAGCTGGTTGCCGTAAGGCTCCAGCGTCGGATTGACAAAAACGAGCGGCATGATATCCCGCACCTTTTTGAGCTCACCGTTCACCATGGCCATGGCCGGCGTCTCACCCTCCTCCTCATCCTCGGGAATGTCGATGACAACCATGCGGATATTCAACCCGACCTGAGGCGCCGCCAAACCGATACCGTTGGCGGCGTACATCGTCTCGAGCATGTTTTGCGCGAGCGTATGATGAGACTCATCGACCTTCTCCACGGGAGCGCAGCGCACACGCAGACAGGGATTACCGTACTGACTGATGGCAAGAAGCATAACGTACATCGACGCGAGTTCTGTCGCCCGCATCGCTGCTCCATTTTGCCGCCTCAGCGACGAAAAGTCAAGCCGTAAACACCCGGCAAACACACTTCGTCGGGGCTCCGGCGCGGAAACAGCCCGGCGCAGCTTTCCCCGTCCCGCTCGGCAAGCAGCTCCCCCAAGCCCTTGCCGCCCCTAAAGCGCTCGCCGTCAAACCGCCGCGAACCCGCCCTGCGGGCTCAGTCCTCGGCATCTTCCGCATCCTCCGGATCGAGAAGCGGATCCTCGCCGGACGCCGAATGCAGGCGCGGCTCCTCCGCCGGCCAAGGCGGCAGCTCGAGACCGACGAGCCACGGCGTGTACTCGGGCGGAATCGGCGCCTCGAATTCAAGACGTCGATCGGTGCGCGGGTGGCGGAAGCCGAGGCGCCAGGCATGCAGCATGAGGCGCCCCGGGCGAGCCTTCTGCCGCGCCGGGTGCGCGTAAATCGGATCTCCGATCAGCGGATGCCCGAGGTGCAGCATGTGCACGCGAATCTGGTGAGTTCGCCCCGTGTGCAGCGAGCACATCACCAGCGAGGAATTCGTCGACGCATCGTAGCGCAGCACCTTCCAGTCCGTAATCGCCGGCTTGCCCGAGCCCGGGTTCACCACCGCCATGCGCATGCGGTTGACGGGGTGGCGCCCGATGTTGGTGAAAATCGTCCCGCTCTCCTCCTTCGGGCAACCCTGCACCACCGCCAGATAAATCTTCGTCGTCTCGCGGCGTGCAAACTGCGTCGTGAGCGAAAGATGCGCCGCATCATTCTTCGCCACCGCAATACAGCCGCTGGTGTCCTTATCGAGGCGGTGCACGATACCCGGGCGCTCCACCCCGCCGATACCCGACAAATCGCCGCAGCGGAAGAGCAGAGCATTGACCAGCGTACCGTCGGGATTGCCCGCCGCCGGGTGCACCACCATGCCGCTCTCCTTGTTCACCACCACCACATCCGCATCCTCGTAGAGAATATCGAGCGGAAGATCCTGCGGCTGAGCCTCCGCCGGCTCCGGCTCGGGAATCGTCACCTCGATGTGCATCCCGCGCTCCACCGGCGTCTTCGCCTTCGTCGCCCGGCCGTTCACCGTGATGGAGCCCTCCTTGATGAGAGCCTGAATGCGCGCGCGCGACAACTCGGGGAGGCGCCCGACCAAGTACTGATCGAGACGCATACCGAATAAATCCTCAACAACGAAAAGCATAGCTCGGCAAAAACCTCACATCCCCGTGGGGCGATCGATGAACATCGTCGGCAGGCCGAACTCCCGCTCCAGCAGCTCGCCGAGAGCCTTCACGCCGAAAGTCTCCGTCGCGTAGTGCCCGGCAAAAAGCAGATTGATGCCCATATCCTGCGCCGCATTGAGCACCCAGTGATTCTCCTCCCCGGTCAGGTAGCAGCGGTAGCCCTTGGCCTGAACCTGATAAATCTCCTCACCGCCGCCGCCGGAACAGACCGCCACGCGCCCCGCCGGAGCCTCCGCATCGTGAACCACGCCCGTCACCGCACTGCCCGTAATCGCCGCATATCGCTCGCGTAACTCACCCACCGAGCCCTCAAACAGACCCGACAGACCAATGAGCGTGCCGTGATAGTCAATCTCCGGCTGCACATCGCGCAGCCCCAGCCCTCGGGCAATTCCCGCATTATTGCCCAGCTCCGGGTGCAGGTCGAGCGGCAAATGCGCCGCATAAACAGCCAGATTGCCCGCCAGACAACGGCAGAGCTTCCTGCGCCACCATCCCGTCAGCGGCCGCAGACCGCACCAGAAAATACCGTGGTGCAGAATCAGCAAATCGGCACCTGCCGCCACCGCCTCGTCGATCGTCGCCTGCGAACCGTCGACCGCCAGAGCCACCAGCGTGACGTTGCCGTCGTTCTCCACCTGCAACCCGTTGAGAGCCACGGGAGCATCGCGAATCTCGGCCACGCGCAGACGCGTATCCAGCAATTTGACAATATCAGCTAACTTCGTCATAAAACATCAGGCATCAGCGCTTATGGCGCTGCGAGCGCTCGCGGATCTCCTTGTGCAGGCGGCGGTTGAACTCTCCCGCCATATCGTAGCCGCTCTCGTGCAGGTAATGCCCCAGAGCCGCCACCTCGACCAAGCGCGTCATATCGCGGCCGGGAGCCACCGGCAGATTGATGCGCTCGACATCGACGCCGAGAATCGAAAACATCTTGCGCTCCAGCCCGAGGCGATCCATCTCCGTCATCTCGCCGTCGGTCAGATTGATCACCAAATCAATCTTCGACGCGCGGCAGTACGCACGCAAGCCGAAGAGATTGGTCACATTGATGATCCCCAGCCCGCGAATCTCGATAAAACCGCTGCTGAGCTTCGGCGCCGTCGCAATGAGCGCCCCGCTGATGTTGCGGATGCGCACCATATCATCAGCCACCAGCGCAGCCCCGCGCTCGACGAGACCGAGGCTGATTTCACTCTTGCCGATGCCGCCCTTGCCCGTAATGAGCACCCCCACGCCGCGCACATCCACCATGCAGCCGTGCATCGTCGTACTCTCCGCAAACTCGTTTTCAAGAATGAGCGTCGCGCGATTGACAAACTTCATCGTCGGCAGCGTCGAGCGGAAAATCGACACCGAGCAGCTGTTGGCCATATCCAGCAAATCCTGCGGCACCTCGGCGGCTCGCGTGATAATCAGGCAGGGAACATCATCGCTCACAATGCGCCGCAGGCGCTCCGTGCGCTCCTCGCCGCAAAGCGTTGAAATATAGGCCATCTCCGCCGCGCCGAAAATCTGAATGCGCTCATGGGCAAAATAGCCGAAATAGCCGGCCAGCGCCAGACCGGGGCGATTGAGAGCCGGCTGCTGAATGCTGCGCGACATCCCCAGCGGGCTGTTGAGCAACTGCAGCTCGAGCGTGCCGCGATGGCATTCGTAAAAATGCGACACCGTGATCTGTTCGACCTTGCGAATGATGGGAGCCTTCATAACCTGAGTTTATTCTACAGGAAGCGCCGGCGGAGTCAAGGGCAAAGGCATCCGCGCCTCACATCAACCCGAGCGCAACCTCATCAGCCACGAGGCGCCCGGAGCGCGTAAGACACAGCGCCCCGGCCTCATTGAACTCCGCCAGCCCCTCCCGTTGCAGCATCCGAGTGAAATCAGCATCCTGCGGCCGCAGAAAATCCGCCGGCAAACCCTCATCCGTTCGCAGGCGCAGCCCCAGCATCTCGGTGCGCCTCTGCTCCGGCGTCAGCTGCTCCTGCTCGCCGGGCGGCAGATGCCCCTGCGCCAGCGCGGCAATATAGGCCGCCGTATCCTCTCCGTTGTGGTAGCGCACACCCTCCACCGTGCCGTAGGCACCCGGCCCGAGACCGTGATAATCCTCCCCGCGCCACGTCGCGAAATTGTGCAGCGATTCACAGCCTGGGCGAGCGTAATTTGAAATCTCGTAGTGGCGCATCCCGGCCGCCGTCAGCAGATCATCCGTCAGCTCGAACATGGCCGCATCGCGCTCCTCATCCCCCGCACGCGCACCGTAGGCGTCGAAAAACGCCGTATCCTCCTCGTAGGTGAGGTTGTAGGTCGAGATGTGATCGGGGGCCAGCTCGAGCGCCGCTTCAAGGCTGTGGCGCCATTGCTCCAAACTCTGTCCGGGAAGCGAAAACATCAAATCCAGATTCACCTGCGCGATACCCGCCTCGCGCAGCAGGCGGACACTCTCGGCAATCTGCTCGGCGCTGTGCTCGCGCCCCAGCACATGCAGCAGCTCCGGCTCAAAACTCTGCGCGCCGAGCGAAACCCGCGTGATGCCGAGGGCCGCCCACTGCGCCGCCTTGGCCGCATGAAAGGTTGCCGGATTGGCCTCAAAACTCCACTCCCGCAGCCCGCTGAGATCAAGCCGGCGGCGAAGCCCCTCGACCAAGCGCCCGAGATGCGTCGGCGAGAGCATACTGGGCGTGCCGCCGCCGAAATAAATCGTCTCGGGCGCATAGCCCTCCGGCAGCCGCAACTCCGCCTCGCGGATGAGCCCCTCGACAAAGCCCCGCATATCCGTGCGCCCCGGAGTATGTTTGAAGAAAGCGCAGTACGGGCAGATGCGATGGCAGAAAGGAATGTGAACGTAGAGATGAGACGGCATGGCAGAGCGGAAAATAAGGCAAAACTAACGTAAAAACAACGCAAAACAAGGCGCGCGACGCGCTGCCGTCAGCTAAACGACACCCCCGTCAACTCGGAGCGGAAAGCTGCCGGGCACAAGAGCTCGGGAAATGAAGCCGACGATAACGTCGGCTCAAAACACCGAGAGCTGATGTCGGGAAAGCCACGTGCGGAAACATCGGGAAAGCCGCGTGCAGAAACAACATCGGGAAAACCTGTCAAAACCGACGGGAACGCGCCGCCGAGACCCGCCGCCGACTGCGAAAAAGGGCCGCGGCGCAGCGGCCGCGACCCTTGAAAAACGCGTTGGAACTCCGAGAAAGAGCAGCTTTACAGGTCGGCAGCAGCCTCCTTGTCGAGGAAGAACTTAGCGTCCGGGTGCTTCTGCAGGAAAGAAGCAGCCACATCCGCCGTCACCGGACCCTCGATAGCCTTCTTGACAATGCTGGCCTTCTTGGCACCCCAAGCCATGAGGCGAACCTTCTTCGCGCCCATGATCGTGGCCACACCCATCGTAATAGCCGTCTTGGGAACATTGTCGAACCCGCCGAAGGCCGGAGCAGCATCCGTCTTGGTGAGATCGTCGAGCGTCACCTGACGAGTGATCGTCGTATCATCGGAGCCGGGCTCGTTGAAACCGATGTGGCCCGTGCGGCCGATGCCGAGAATCTGGAGATCGAGACCGCCGCAAGCCTTGATCTTATCCTCGTAAGCCTGGCAGTGAGCGGGAATCTCCTCCGGAGCGAGCGTACCGCAGGGCAGGTTGATGTTCTCGGGCTTGATGTCGATGTGGTTGAACAGATTGGTGTGCATGAAGTACCAGTACGACTCCGGATGCTCGTGAGGCAGCCCGGTGTACTCGTCCAGGTTGAAAGTCGTCACATTGGCGAACGACAGACCCTCCTCCTTGTGGAGGCGAATCAGCTCGGCGTAGAAGGGAAGCGGCGTCGCACCCGTGGCCAGACCCAGCACCACACCCTTGCCCTCGGCGGCCCGGCTGCGAATGAGTTCGGCGACTTCGGCGGCAAGCTGCTTGGCAGCCTCCTGCGGCGTATCAAAAACTTCGTATGTCATAGCAACCTTATTCTATCCGATCGGGCCTCAAATGCAATCCCGAAATGCCGCCCGCGAAAAAAAATGCACGAGAAATGAAATTTTGCTTGCAATGACGGTTGGGGTGTGGTTTAATTGCGCCGCACTCAGCATCGCCGCTGTAGCTCAGTGGTAGAGCAACGCATTCGTAATGCGTGGGTCGTCAGTTCAAATCTGACCAGCGGCTTCCCCTCCGGGGGAAGGGTGATGCGGGGGTGCCCACAGACACAGTGCCTCCTTAGCTCAGTTGGTAGAGCAGCTGACTCTTAATCAGTTTGTCCGCGGTTCGAGCCCGCGAGGGGGTAC